>JAYEFQ010000120.1:0-30586 GCA_034658655.1 Bacteroidota bacterium | reverse complement strand
GGATTGCATATATTATAGTCTGTTATTTTCAGTTTTTAGAATTAAATATGTATGTGGTTTTAACTGAAAACATCGGAGTTTATCCGTTTCTAACCGTTAGTAACGGCTATTGCCTTGTTTCGCAACGGACACATGATTTATACGAAAAAAACATTCTTCCATCGTAATTATTCAATGAATAATTCCTGATATTTTTAAAAAAATCTGTTCCTATCTGTGTGTTTGCAATTCTTTTGTGTATCATTTTACATGTCTATTTTAAAAAGGCGATTCTCAACAATACCGATTGTGATTCAAAAATACCGATATGCTACGCCTATCGGTGTTGATTCTACATCGGCATAATACTAGAATTTTTGATTTTAAAGTGATATAACTTAATAATTACTTAACCATAACGCAAGATTATTTTCATTAACTTTGGACAATCATCAATAAGCATAAAAAATGTTTAATGCAGAAGATTATACTATTCTCCTCGTTGACGATGAAAATGACATCCTCGAATTTTTAAGTTATAATTTAGAAAAGGAAGGATATAAAACATACAGTTGCAATAATGGAGAACAGGCAATAAAAAAGGCAAAAAAAGTTAAACCCGACCTTATTCTTCTTGACATAATGATGCCAATGAAAGATGGCATTGAAACCTGTCAAGAACTGCGTTTAGTAAAAGACTTGGAAAATGTGTTAATCATGTTCTTAACTGCCCGTGCTGAAGATTATTCACAAATTGCTGGTTTTGACGCTGGCGCAGATGATTATGTGTCAAAACCTATTAAACCAAAAGTTCTGGAAAAACGCATTAAGGCATTACTTAAACGAGCAAAAAAAGTGCAAAAAGAGAATGAGCAAATTCAATACGGAAATTTCATTATCGACAAAGACAAACATCTTATTATTATTGATGGTATAGAAATAAATCTACCTAGAAAAGAATTTAAGCTACTTGGGTTATTGGCATCAAAACCGTCTAAAGTCTTTTCCCGTGAAGAAATATACAATCATGTTTGGGGCGAGGATATTATTGTTGGTGACCGAACCATTGATGTACATATCCGTAAATTACGTGAAAAAATTGGGGATCATTACATCATTACACTAAAAGGAGTTGGATATCGCTTAAATATTAATTAATTCATGCAAAACTATTCTGCAAACACCTTGGCATTTCGTGTAAGCCTTATTCTTGCTTTGGTTCTAATTGGGCTTGTCATTGTTTTAAAGTATAGTATTGGTCTATCCATTGATTGGACTTTTATTGTAATTGCGACTCCTTGTTTTTTCATTATCTCGTTTTTCATACTCCGAAATATTCTATACAATTTTATTTATCGCCGTATCCGACTCATTTACAAGTCCATAAGCAACACAAAGGAAGATAATAAAACAAAGCAAGAACGGTTTAATATGCACACAGATATGCTTCAGCAAGTTGATCATGATGTGACTGCATGGGCTGAAAAAAGCAAGAAAGAAATTGAGCAATGGAAACACATGATTCAATACCGAAAAGAATTTGTCGGCAACGTATCGCATGAACTTAAAACCCCAATTTTCAATATCCAAGGATATACATTGACACTTTTAGAAGGCGGCTTAGAAGACAAACGAATAAACACCAGATATCTATCCAAAATTGAGAAAAATATAAACCGAATGATTTCCATTGTCAGAGATCTTGAGGCAATTTCCAGATTAGAACATGGTGAATTAAATCTGCACACAAATGAATTTAATCCAATTAAATTGGCACAGGAAGTAATTGAAAATCTAGAAGAACGCTCTAAAAAGAAAAATATAACTATGGAAATCGTTCCACACTATGAGAAAGCATACTTTGTGGAAGCCGATCCCGAATATATCCGTCAGGTATTTACAAATTTAATTCTGAACGGCATTAATTATGGCAAAGAAAACGGACATACCAAAATTGAATTTTTTGATATGGATGACAATTTGCTGATTGAAGTAACCGATAACGGCATTGGTATTGCCGAAGAAAATATCACTCGGGTTTTTGAGCGATTTTACCGTGTCGATAAAAGTCGTTCAACTCAATCAGGCGGCACCGGACTCGGACTTGCAATTGTAAAACACATTATTGAGGCTCACAAACAAACAATCAATGTACGTAGCCGTATTGGGATTGGCACTACCATCGCTTTTACACTAAAAAAGCATTAATGGCACTTTTTTTGAGTTGGATTGTTTAAGAGGACTTAATATATTCGTAAAAATATGCATCATGAAAAAACTTGTATTGCTATTATCATTTATCTTAATTGCAGGAGCCGCACTTCCACAAGCAGTTGAATCACATAAACCAATGGGAAGATTCTGGTACAATATTTTAACCAAGCGAATAGAAGGCCCCGATAGAGATAAGCGAAGAATGAAAAAAGGAGTTCGCATTATAAGCAGAAAACACATTTCATCAAATCAGGCTTATAAACTAACGCTTCTTTTTACAGAGGATGAATATCGCCTTGGTTTTGTAAAAGGGATATACCCTAGTATTACGGATAAATCAAATGCGATTATAATGCTTGATGGATTTAAAAAATTTTCCTATCAAACAATTTTATGGGAATATATTCAGGCTGAAAATCGAAAATATAGCATTGAAGAAACGGATATAACTTCATATCAAGAATTTCTTGATATGAGAGACAGAAAGCGAGATAGGCAATATGATAAAGATAAGGATTTGGTTGTTGAAGAAGCTGTCGTTGAAGAAAATACGATGAATGAACATACAGAAGAAACTGAAAATACTTCTGAAACAACAAATACTGATTCTGAAAAAAGTCAACCAGAAGCGAATACTAATTCAACCGTTTATCCCGATGCAGCGGCTTATACCGGACGAAAAGCTTGTGATAATTATTTAAGTGAAAAACCATTTTTGGCTTTTGCAAATACTGTTGCACAATTTGATAATGATAAAGAAAAAGCAATTATTTGCATGGAATACACCGAAAAATATTGCTTTACAACCTCCCAAGTAATGAAGCTTGGTGTTATTATTGAAAATGAAGCCTCTCGATATGTGTTTTTTAAAACCGCACAGGAAAAAGTATATGATAAAGACAATTTTCATCATGTAAAACAGCTCTTGACAAATGAGCGGTTTATTGAGGAGCTCGATTAATACCGATTGTGATTAATAAATAGTATAACTTAGTAAATTATTGCCGGAGTTTACGGAAAAAACTTTTAAAACATTCCAGAATCATCTCATAACCTACTTTATTATGTAAGCAGTTTTTATAATCATTATTGTTGGAATGATTATTTATTTAAAGCGAAATAAATGGCTGTAAATATTATCCTTTAATCGGATTCCAACCCTGCGCCTCAATTTTAATTTCATCGCCATTTTCTGGAACAAGAAAATGTCCCGATTCGGCATTTGTCATGTATCCTACAATAGAAACGCCGGGAATTGCAGCCAGTTTTTCGTGTTGAGCTACTGGAACAGTAAATAAAAGTTCATAATCTTCACCTCCGTTCATTGCAGCAATAATCGGATCAAGATAAATTTCTTCGGCACACAGTCGGCTTTCATAGCGAATCGGAATTTTTTCCTGATAAATACGACATCCCAAATTCGATTGATTTGAAATATGCAATATCTCCGACGACAAGCCATCTGAAATATCTATCATCGCACTTGGTGTAACTTCATGTTCCTTTAAAAGAGAAATAACATCACGCCTTGCTTCTGGTTTTAATTGCCGTTTTAATACATATTCATATTTGTTTAATTTCGGTTGTATTTCAGGATCTTTCATGAAGATTGCTTTTTCGCGCTCTAAAATTTGTAATCCTAAATATGAAGCCCCCAAATCACCAGAAACACATATTAAATCGGTTTCTTTTGCAGTATTTCGCTTTATTGCTTTCCCCTTTTCAACCGAACCAATAGCAGTAATGCTGATAACAAGCCCTGTCACAGAACTAGTAGTATCACCCCCTACCAAATCTACAGAATGAACTCGACAGGCTTCTTTCATTCCATCGTATAGTGCTTCAACAGCCTCAACCGTGAATTTTGAAGAAATTGCAATCGAAACCACCACTTGCTCTGGGGTTCCGTTCATGGCATAAATATCGCTCAAATTAACGATAATAGACTTATATCCTAGATGTTTCAGCGGAGTATAAACCAGATTAAAATGAATACCTTCCATAAGCAGGTCGGTACTCACTAAACTTTCCTTATTATCATAACTTAAAATGGCAGCATCATCACCAATTCCGTAAACCGTGCTTTCATTTTGTGTTTTGATATTTTCTGTCAAATGGCGAATCAAACCAAATTCTCCAAGCGCTTCTATACGTGTTTTCTCCATAACTCCTTCATTTTAATCTGCAAAAGTAAGGAATGTTTGGCAAAGTCTTTGCTATTTGATGACATGATGTCTAATAAATTTCATCAAAAAGGGCTATTACAAGCTTTGTTTGTTAACATTGAAATAAAAATTCGACATTTGCGTTTTTTTTATAAATTTGTTGAAAGCTTAAAACTATGAGATTTCTACTGCTCATTATTACCCTTTTGGGGATAAATATTCTAAATGCTCAACAATTGGCGTTATATAATGATTATCTGAATAAAGTTCAACTTTTTGATGGTGGTAAATTTCAAGAAATTGAACATCTGCCCCTAATATCTTATCAAATTGGCAATAACGCCATTGGATATGAAGATAACAGCAGTAATTTTAAAGTATATCACAACCATTATGTTTTCAACGTTAGTGATTTTGTTTCAGACTATTTGGTAACAGATAATCTCATTGTTTTTAATCTGAACAATCAGCTTAAAGTATTTGATAACGGCGACACAAAAACGCTTGCAATTCATGCGGGCGAATACCGTATAGGCGATGAACTAGTTGCATTTTATGACAATCAAAAATATTTGCTCAATGTTTATTACGGGGGTGAAATTATTCCTTTAGATGATGTCTTGGCATCAGAAGCTGAACCCGAATTTATCGCAGGTGAAAATACATTGGTTTATAAAGATGCGCAAGGATATTTACATATTTTCTATCAAGGTGAATTATTTGAATTATTATATGCTGAGCGAGCAAAAAAATATAAAGCAGGACGTGATATAGTTGCATTTGTAGAAACTCCTGTGGATAATTTTCAAGCGTTTTACAGAGGTGAATTCTTTCAACTTGAGGACTTTGAGCCAAAATCATTTCAAATGGGCGATGGTTTTGTTGCATATATTGACTCCAACGATTATCTAAAACTTTTTGATGGCACAGAAACCAAAACCATTTCGTTTGATGCCCCCAAAAAATACGATGTAACTGATGAATTAATCGTTTTCCAAGTACAAAATTATTTCAAAGTGCACTGGCGCGGAAAAACCTACACTTTAGAAAGCCATATTCCCGAGTCATATAAAATGGATCAAAATATTCTTGCTTATATAGATGAACAAGGATATTTAAAAGTATTCGATCGAGGAACCAAGCAAATACTGAATTTTGAAGAAATAAATAAATACCACTGTCACGGGAATACTGTTTTTTACAATTATGGTGTCAACTCCAATGATATATATTTCGACGGTGAAATCTACTCCGGAGACTAATTATGTCAATTACTAAAAATACTGACATTGTAAAATCATTGGCCCAAAAAGTAGGCTTTGACCTAGTCGGAATCACATCACCGGAAATTCCTAAAACTGACCAATACAAATACACAAATTGGTTGAGCAATGGTTTTGCTGCAAACATGGGGTATTTGCACCGAAACATTGACTTAAGAACTAATCCCGAAAATCTATTTAATGGAGTAAAAAGCATTCTTGTACTCGGATTATCATATTATCCGGCTGACAAGCCCAAATTACCATACAAAATTTCAAAATATGCGTACGGTAGAGATTATCACAAACTCATAAAATCACGCGGTAAATTATTGCAAAAAGAATTACGAGCGTTTTTCCCTGATTTAAAATCGCGAATATTTGTTGATTCGGCACCCGTAATGGAACGCAGCCTTGCAGTACAAGCCGGTTTTGGGTGGATTGGCAAAAACACCTGCCTAATAAATCGCAAAAAAGGATCTTTTCTATTTCTAGCAAGTCTGTTTTTAAATATTGAATTAAATGCTGATTCACCCTTTGTAAATTCATTTTGCGGAAATTGCACAAAATGCATTGATGCTTGCCCAACCAATGCCTTGAGCGAAGCCGGACTAGATGCTAACCGCTGCATTTCATATCACACCATTGAAACGCAAGAAAGTATCCCCAATGAGATCCTTCAGAATATGGATAATCAACTATTTGGCTGTGATATTTGTCAAGATGTTTGCCCTTGGAATCAGAAATTATCTGCCCATACGGAACCCGACTTTTTCCCCGGAAACCATTTAATACTTTTAAATGAACCCGAATTAGAAAACATGAGTCAAGAGGATTTTAGAACGCAGTTTGCAGGCACACCTTTTCTTCGTACAGGAAAAGCAAAATTACTGCAAACCATAAAGCAGCACTTACAATATAATACGAAGTAGTGGCTATCCGCTAAGAACAATTTGGCAATTGAAAAAATCAGCAATAAATATCTTGAATAAAAATAAGTCGGCAATTAAGTTTATACCGTTTCCCGCATCGTAACCCTATTTAATATTACAGCAAGCGCAAACACGCCAGATAATCATAATGACTTCCAGTCATAACAATTTCACAGGAATAACCCAGAGAAGTTGCAACGGCATCTAAATTATCAGGGTCAATATATAGCCATTTTCCAATCAAAACATCTTCTTTATAAGCGATTTTGAACGGCATTTCACCATAATAATTTTCTGTTAACGGAAGTTGTATGCTGCCATCATCTTGTAAAAACAAATAAATCAAATCAGAAGAGTCGAGAATAATTTGTCCTTCCGGGGCCAAACAGGTTTTTAAATAACTGAGCAGTTTTTTAAGTCCATCCATTGTTTCACAAATACCGATTCCGTTCATCAAAAATAGAATGGTATCGTATCCTGATTTGTGATATTTATACACATCAGCATTCACAACGGAATCAAGCCCTCTATCTTTCATGACTTGACACAAAAGCGGCGAAATTTCGAGTGCGGTAACTTGTTTCCCTTGAGCTTTCAGTTCAAGACAATGTGAACCTGCTCCTGCTCTTGCATCTAGAATCTTTCCCCTTGCTATTTCTAAGGCTTTTTGCTCGATTCTCGGCATATCATCAAACTTGCGAAACAGATAGTCAACCGGCAAATCACTCAACTCAGCAATTTCACTGCTAAATTTTATGAATTGATTGCGTTCACCGTTTAAATAATCAACACATGCTTTTCCGTAAGGATCCATAAAAATATTTTGCGTCAAGATAAGAAGATTTTTTCGCTTCACTTAGCCTGTATGAATAATATAGGTTAGTAAAAACTGCGGAGTTTACTGACCTGAGTCCTTCCGCCGATAAACAAACCGCTATCAATTATCTCTACACTATTTTTAGGTTTTGATTTTCTGTAAAAAGCCGTTAAAAAAATCTCGAGGTTTCGATTTGATTCAGGCGCCCAAGACAAATCAATTGACAAATGCTGAATCTTAAGTCTTTCGCCTTGTAAAATTAAGTTCCCATAGGATGAAATAGGAATCCAAGCTTGTCCCGGACCATCGCTTACAGGATAAAAGATATCCTCACCCATATTTTCATTGATAGGAGATGTACCCTGAACAGCATACATAAAATAGATTCCTATTTGCAAATTTTGATATTGATAAACCAAGCGACTCACACTTTCGACAAAATTTGCCCCGAGTGGATGTGCTAAGGCTTGATAAGATGATGTGTAAGCTTGATTAACATTGTGATGCGCATAGGTTCCGGGACGCACTGCATTAATTTCCGATTGCAAATATAACTGGTTTATCCCAAATAAATCAAAGGTTTTAAACCCAATTTGTCCACTGTATTTATTGCCAAACCATCCATACGTTTCAGTTTCATCCAAAATTCTCAATCGATAACGAATATCATTAAAAAACTGTCCAACCTGAATATCATCCAAGACAAATTGCGAATACAATTGCAGTTTTTCCAAAGGGGTCCAAGACAAGTTTAATCCCATTAACACATTATCAGAGCTGCCCAGTGAAAACTCAACCGGTCGGAAAAAGATTAATGGATTCAAATATTGTGCTTCAAATGCCTGCCGATTGTTCCCTCGTGACCAAACTATGGATTCAAACAACCCAAGATTGATGTTTTTACCAACATTCCAGCTTAAATAATGCATCATCATCAACTTAGCGGCATTCGGATCTATCCAGGTTTGGCAAGAATGATTTTCCAAAAGCATCCATTGCATATGATAATTGACATTTGCAAACTCGGCACCGATACGAGCATAAGGGTAAGCAGGCGCATTCTCTGACAAAATCATTGAACGAAAACCGTTTCCGATATGTGATTTCCCGATTCCACTTTCAAGATAAACAAACCACGGAGTTTGATAATGCAATAAAATGTCCGGCTCCCAAGCCAAATTCCACGTGCGATTAATCGTTTCGTTTGACCATAAACCCGGCACGATACGTCGTTTTTGCATCAACAATCTCATATAATGCGATTGCAAACCACCGTAAGCCGAAACACCAGCATGTAACCCGACAAAATGGCTGTCATTTCCATAGCTTACATCCGTATAAAAACCAAGTGTGTTTGTTGAAATAAATTCATTTCGCTCCTGCAATCCGGCACTAATATTAAATTCAGGATAAAAGCGGAAATAAAATTTATCACTATCAAATTTAAATTGAGAAAATCGCTGCGCCATACTATCCCTCAAAGATAATCGATTCAAGAAAACATCTGTATGCCGGGAAACGGAATCCATGATTGCATGTTTTTCTAACTGAATTTGCTGCGAAAAATTCATTCCAATCGGCACCCAATTTTGAGCAAAAGAACTTGCGGCAAGTCCTCCCAGCATCAAAACAAACATGATATGTCGTAATTTACCTTTCATTATTTTCTTAAAAATCTCGTACTCGACGTCCTAAATTTGTCCGTAAACCAAATCGTATCCAAACCGTATGTTCATCCGCTTTGCGAAAGGTTAATCCAGCAAAAATTAGACTTCGCCAGGCCGGATTAATGTAATAACCAGCCTCAAAATCAGCAAAAAACACATGAGCTTTTTCTCCGACAATATATGCTGATTGATAATTATCATGAATGGGTGCAAGTGTTTCGTTCAGCGTAGAATCTGTTCCTTGTAAGAAATAATTCAACTGTACATGCATTGGAATCCGTTTATAACGATATTGAATTTGAGTTAATATTTCGGCAAAATTGCTTCCTTTCGGATGCGCAAGGTTTTGATTATAATGCGTGTATGATACTTCAGGATTTTCATGTGCATAACATAAAGCCGTAACATAATTGTGCTCAAGACGCAAGTGCAAGTTTTGTAAATCGAAAACATCCCAAAACACAGCTCCTATTTGATAGGCATAACGATTATTGGTATTTGGACTTTCTGTTTCTCCAACAACTAAATTATCAAGCACAAACTGCATATAAAAAACTGCATTTTTGCGGTTATAACGGACATCTGCGCCAAGCAATAAATTATCATTTCCATGAAAGCCTAACATAAACGACCGACTGAGAATAAAGGGATTTATCATTTGAACGGCGAAAGGAGAATTATTTGCATCGGTTTGAAAAACAACGGCTTCAATCAGTGAAATATTCCATGATTCATTGGGCGCATACTGCAAAATATGAATGCTACTGAATTTTCGTGGGTAATTTCCCTCCAAACTGTTTCCAAACTCATTTTGCATGATATTATTAAAATTCGGATTCATCCATTGCATACTCAAATTTGTAAAACAAAATTTCCTGTATTGAAAATCTGTTTGCAAAAATAACTGCTGAAATGCAGCATCGGAAAGGAAAAGTGAACGATGCCCGCTACCCACAAACAGCTTATCATGTCCAATTCTGAATTGAAGATTTTTACTTGCAACAAAATGTACAGAGCCTAAGGCTGAAGCAAAATCCCAATCATTAGTATTGTATGGCTTCATACGTGCATAGCCTGGCAATACAGCGTATTTTTCAGCATATTTTGTTAAATAGCCGGGAAAACGCCCCTGATTTTCAGAAAATGAAGAGGTGAAAAAGATTCGCTCTTTCAAATGACCTTGTAAATGAAATCCTCGTGTGTTGACATATCCAGAAAAATCATTTCCTTTCATGTATTGAAAATTAAATACTGGATTAAGTGAAACAGCATAATCTTCGGTTTTTGTTTTAATTAGATTTTCATAAAATAAAACGCGCGGCAACCAATGTACTGATTCTGAATTTAAAAGACTGTCAAATTTTAAGTTAGGAAATTGTTGTGTTGCAAGAACTCCAAACTGCGGCGATTGGTCATTAAGTTGTCTTTGCAATGCCAACCCGCTCAAATCTTGCTTCACCCAAGTTGATTGAGCTCCCGCAAGCAATGACATGCAAATAAAGCTTATGCACAACAGTTTTTTAAACATGCTGAAAAGATACAAAAAAAAGATGAATTGAAATAGGGGGAGGAAGGATGAAGTTTGTAAAGTAGAATGTTTATAAAGTTCATAAAGCAGGAAGTATAAGTCGTTGATAATATGCGAAGTAATGCCATATGTTAAACCTATATTAGGATTATTTATGTAGGTTTTTATTTTAGAAAACGCTTTATCAATAAATAAAAACACGATGCATTGACCGTGAAGGGGTAAAATTTGAATAGCCACAGATAAGCGAGGTCCCTATGCAATCCGTGGCTAAAGAATTTGATCCCACATGAATTTTTGGCGAAATTTTTGCGAACAAATCAAGCCCAAAATTAGAATCAGTGAAATTGCAAAAATTGTGACAAAAATGGATGAAATGTCAAAGTTAGTTTTTATTCAACCTATTCAGGATTAATAAGTTTAGGTACCACCGATTTTACCGACGGTTATTAATATTGAAACTAGTTCTACTGAGCTCACTATATCGCCTTTCAGGCTTCTTTGTTATACCATATATTAATCACAATCGGTATAAATTAATAGAATACTGTCAGGGCTAAAGCCCATTTCATCTTCCATATCATTACCATCCCCAAACTGAAGGTCAGGGTTAAGCGTTTACTCAACAGATACTATTTTAAAGTGGTATAAAAAACAAAATTCTAAACACATTATTTCACCGATCGTTCCATAAATTAAAAAAACTTCGTATCTTTATTTCCAATATGATGGTTATTCTTTTGTCATCGGCTCGAATGAATGAAGCGGATCAGACTTTGATTAAAATGTATCGGGAAACCGAAGATAAAGCATTAATCGGAGAGCTGTTTAACCGTCATTCCGGTTTTGTACTTGCTGTTTGCATGAAATATGTTCAAGATACGGCACTTGCAGAAGAATTAACCGTCGAAATTTTTGAGTCGCTGTTCAAAAAATTAAAAAAGCATAAAGTTGATTATTTTAAAACCTGGCTGTATTCCGTTGCCAAAAATCATTGCCTCCTACATCACCGAAGCGCAAATACTTTCCGTAAACACAAAGGGCTTTTTCAACAAGAACAAGACGGATTTATGGAATCCGAGGAATCAATGTATCTAAGTGAGGAAAATAAAAAAGTAAATGAAGCAAAGGATGTACAAAATGCATTAGAACAATTAAAGCCCGAACAAAAAATTTGTGTTGAATTATTTTATATTGAAAACAAAACCTATGAGGAAATATCACGCGAAAGCGAATACAATATTAAAAAGGTAAAATCATATATTCAGAATGGTAAACGAAACCTAAAATTGATTTTGGAAGGAAAAAAATGAGCAAAAATCTCTTACATATCTTTAACAAAACGGATCATATCGATGAGTCCAAACTTTGGTTATACTCCAAAGGGAAGCTGCATCGAGATGAGGCACATGAAGTGGAAAAACACTTAGTGGACTGCGAAATGTGCAGTGATATTGTTGAAGGATTTTCAAAGTTTAGTTCTGAGGGAAATTTCAACGCCGCAATGAATCGAGTATCCGAAGCTTTTTTTAATGCAGCACGAAGAAAACGCAAACTAATCATTCGTCAATTATCAATAGCTGCAGGCTTTGTCTTAATTGCAGCAAGTGGCATTTTTCTTATTACGCAATTAAGGCAAACAAAAAGCCCTGAATTTCAACTATCTAAAGAAATAACTCCTGAGAATAAAAGAGAATCGGAAATCATTTATCAGAAAGATGATTCCATAGAAAACATTGCAAAACTTGAGGAAACACCATTAAATCCGCAGGAAAAATCTCAAGAACCAATCAGCCTAGTCGAAAGCACTAATACAAACGAGGATAAAAATAAACAAAATATAGTTTCTGAAAATAACGAAGAAGAATTTATGCTAATGGATGAACTTAAAGTCGTTGAAAACAATGATGAATCCATGCTAGAAGAATCCCCCGAGGTTGAATATGCTTTTGACCAAGACGAAGAATCTGTGATTAAATCAGAAACGATAACATCTGGAACAACTTCACTAAACAAATTAGCGGAGCAAGATGCTTCATTCAGTGGTGCAGTAATGGATTCAGAAGTTGTAAGTCAAGAATCAAGAAATCGTTCACTCAACACACCCGCTGTTGGTCAAGACAAAAATGCAACAGAAGTTAACCCATTCAAAAACGGAATGTCAGCATATTACAATAAAAACTACGAATATGCGATTCAGATACTTCAGGAAATTCCAAGGAAATCTTCGGATTATTGGGATGCACGTTGGACAATTGCAGATTCTTATATAAAAATGGGAAAAACAGATACAGCAAAAGCTGAATACATTAAAATTCGAGACAAAGAAAATCCGTATCAATATGCAGCCGGAGAAAAACTGCATGAACTTGAATAAAGTTATTTAGTGTATTTCCAAGGGCTATTTATTCAAAGTCCTTTCGGCAATATCCTTGTGCATGGTTTCCAAAAAATCACGCATAGAATTAATGCTTCCAACATCACGAATTCGCAAACTAAGTTTATTATTTTGCTCTTTCAACATCAATTTTCCGGGAAACTTTTGTATATAGCCGATAATTCCCGAGAACACGGGGCTTTGATAAAAGACGGATTTTTGATTTTGCGGGAAATATCCGATAAAACGGTGGTTTTTAATCACAATTCGCTGAATTCCAAGTTTCTGTGCAATCCAACGCAAACGAACCACTTCAAACATTCCGTTTACAGGTTCCGGCAAATTCCCAAAACGATCATTTAGCTCGGCTTCAAATTTTAAAAGCTCCGTTTCTTGCTCAATATTATCAAGTTTTCGATACAAATGAATCCGTTCAGAAACCGACTCAATATAGTCATCGGGCAGCAATACTTCAAAATCTGTTTCAATCTGGCAATCATTCACATAACGATGATCTACATCAAATACTTCTTTCCCTTGATTTTGATTAAACATCGTTTTGAATTCATCTTCTTTTAACTCCTGAATGGCTTCTTTAAGGATTTTCTGATAGGTTTCATAACCCATATCAGAAATAAATCCTGATTGTTCTGCACCGAGAATATCTCCGGCACCACGGATATCTAAATCCTGCATTGAAATATTTATTCCACTGCCCAAATCGGTGAATTCCTCGATAGCTTTTAAGCGACGTCGGGCATCTCCGGAAACATGTGTCAGCGGTGGCGCCAATAAATAGCAAAAGGCCTTTTTATTTGAGCGACCAACCCTGCCTCTAAGTTGGTGTAAGTCACTTAGTCCGAAATTATTGGCGTTGTTGATGATAATTGTATTTGCATTCGGAATATCCAATCCGTTTTCAATGATTGTGGTTGCAATTAAGACATCAAAATCACCACGCATGAACTCCAACATAATATGCTCTAATTGTTTACCCTCCATTTGTCCGTGAGCATATCGCACTTTCACTTCGGGACAAATCCGCATAATTAATGTTTCAACCTCAACAATATTTTGCACCCGATTGTGAATGAAAAATACTTGTCCATTACGGTTCACTTCAGTCATTATCGCCTCACGAATAATTTCATGATTGAAAGTATGTAATTCAGTAATGATAGGATGTCTGTTAGGAGGCGGAGTGTTGATTACCGATAAATCTCTTGCTCCCATCAGCGAAAACTGCATGGTACGTGGAATTGGTGTTGCTGTTAAAGTCAGTGTGTCAACATTCAGTTTAAGTTTTTTCAGTTTTTCTTTCATTGTAACACCGAATTTCTGCTCTTCATCAATAATCAACAAGCCGAGATCCTTGAATTCAACGTCTTTACTTACTAATCGATGTGTCCCGATAAGGATGTCAATCTCTCCGGCTTCTAAGGCTTTAAGTGTCTTTTTTATTTCAGCAGTGGTTTTCAAACGACTTACGTAATCAACTCGTACCGGTAAGCCCTCTAATCGGTTTGAAAAAGTGTTGTAATGCTGAAATGCAAGAATTGTCGTGGGAACCAAAACTGCAACTTGTTTACTGTCGGCAACAGACTTAAACGCAGCTCTTACGGCAACTTCTGTCTTTCCAAAACCCACATCACCGCAAACCAATCTGTCCATGGGTGTTTTACGCTCCATATCTTCTTTTATGGAAAGTGTGGACTTTAATTGATCGGGCGTATCTTCATAAATAAAGGATGATTCGAGTTCGCGCTGCAAATAAGTATCAGGAGAAAATGCAAAACCTTCGCTATCATGACGTTTTGCATAAAGCATAATCAAATCACGAGCAATATCTTTCACTTTCTTTTTTGTGCGTTCCTTAATTCGAGCCCAATGTCCTGACCCCAAGCGATGAATATTCGGCATATCACCTTCCTTATCCCGATATTTTGAAATCCGATGTAAGGAATGAATATTCACAAAAAGCACATCGCCTTCATCGTAACGAATACGAATTACTTCCTGCGTAATTCCGTCATTTACAATTTTCTGTAATCCTTCAAATTTTCCTACACCGTTATCCACATGCACAACATAATCACCGGGCTGCAAATCATGAATTTCCTTGAGACTTATGGCATCTTTACGAGCAAAATTTCCCTTAAGTTGATATTTATGATAGCGTTCAAAAATCTGATGATCAGTAAAAACACAAATTTTTAAATTATGATCTATAAACCCTTGGTGGAGCGAAAAAAAGATGGATTCAAATTGAATGTTTTCACCCTTATCTGTGAAAATATCACGAATACGCTGAATTTGTTTTTCATTATCCGACAAAATAAAGGTCTGATAACCATTCTGTTCGCGGCTTGCAATTTCTTGAAACAGCAAATCAAAATTCTTTTGAAATACCGGTTGCGGAACCGTTGAAAACGAAATAATTGTGTCATAGACAGCGTCTTGCTTTTGACCAAAACCTATTTCAGGATATTGTTGAAGCGAGCTTTTTAAGACATCAGGTGGCGTAATATGCTGATGCGGATCTAGCATTGTTTCGTTCACATCCGGATTTTGATTAGAATCAAATCGACGATTGGCTTTTTCCCAGATAGTTTCAAGGCGCTGTAAAACATAGTCAGGATTCTGAATCCATACGGCTGCCGTGTCGCTGAGAAATTTCATGAAAGGCACTTTCTTTTCTGTATCTAAACGATCATGAATATTCGGAACAATTGATATTTTCTTAAATTTTTGTGTGGATATTTGTGTTTCTGGGTCGAAACTACGAATGCTTTCAACTTCATCGCCAAAAAACTCCACACGATAAGGCTGCTCATTCGAAAAGCTGTAAATATCGATAATCCCGCCACGGACAGCATATGTACCGGGGTCATAAACAAAATCGGTTTGTTCAAATTCATAATTATCCAAAACCTCCTGTATAAAACCCAGAGACAATTCATCCCCAACTTGCATTTCCAATGAATTTTCTCTCAATACTTTTCTCGGAACTACAGACTCTATAAGTGCCTCAGGATAAGTAATTAACACATAGGGCTTACGGGTACTACTGATTCGGTTCAGCACTTCGGTTTTCAGCAAAATATTTGTGCTGTCAATCTGATTATATTCTACACTTCGTTTGTAAGCAGAAGGATAAAACTGGAAGATTTCGTCCTGATTACTTAGTTTTTGTAAGTCATTATAAACATAAGCGGCTTTTTCTTTGTCAGGCAAGATGATAAGGTGCTGCTTTTTTTTATTTTGAAAAATTGCATAAAACAACATGCTAAATGCCGATCCTACAAGCGATGACAAAAACAAGCGTCCTGATTTTTGCTGGGAAATTTCTGCTATTCGAGAAAACTCCGGATGTTCAGTATATGCTGATTCAAACGCCTTTTTATTGATGTGTTGTAATTCCATACTCACTCTTCAACTGAACTCATTTTAAATGAAATTGTTTTTAATGTAAACTTAAAATTTCTTATAATGGTTCACGATACAAATTTAATATTCCTGCCGGTAATTCATCATTAGAGCAAGCTAATATCAAAACACTCGGTATAATGCCGATGTAGATTCAACACCGATAGGCGTAGCATATCGGTAGTTTTGAATCACAATCGGTATGATAAGCTCTAACTGGTAAATAAAACTATAAAAAAAGCCTACCGAAGCAAGCTTTTTTTTATGATTTTATTTATTATCTATTAGTCCATTGAGACTAGAATATTATCAATAAAATACTGAGTATTTTCTGTATCTGTACCATCATAACGGAAAGCAATATGGATGTTTTCTGAATAGTCAGCCAAACTAATTAATCCGGACTCTGTCCAAACACCAAACCCACTTGATGGTGCATCACATATTGTGGCAGAAAGTTCTGTCCATATAGCAGTGCTTGGGTCATTTCCACCGTCATAATCTTCAGAAACAAATACTTTAAGTGTACCTCCGAGATCATAAGCAGCATTGGTTTCAAACTCTAGTGCAGGTTCAATGCCTTCAGGAATTTCAATTTGCGGCATAATTAACCAAGTTTGCTGAACTGCATCGCTATTTGGAGTTATACGTGCAGCTGTGAGGGTTTGAGTATTCATTCCCATCCACAAGACATTTCCTTCGGTTGTAATATTTTCCCAAGCATCTAAGGCTATTGCTTCTCCGTTATCAACATCATCAAAATTCTGTTCGTAAAGCGGTGTTCCACAACGATATCCATCCAAGTCAACTTCATGCATGCTGCGAATTGCTAACTGCCAATCGTCACGGAATTGTCCAACAACTGCAACAATAGACCCTTTTCCTTCAGGTATTAATCTCCCTGCAAAATCAGAATATCCACTTGTACGAACAATAATTGTATTTCCATTACAATCTTCTATGTCCTGATTTAAGGTTTCAAGATTTTCTTCATCGGCAAAGGTTTGACCTAAGGAAGCTTCAACAAACTGAACTCCTTCAATTTTCACCAATTTCGCCTGATAATTTCCGGTTTGAATTTGTGGGATTGTTACCACTTCAGGTTGGAGATATTGTTGCGTTGCAATTTTAAATATATTGTGATCAACATCAACAGAATCTAACTGCAACATATTTTCATAATCACTTAAAATCAAGCCTTCAAGATCTAAACGAATGGAATCTCCTTCGTATAATCCGCCTGAGGATAACAAATGGAGATTAATTGCATCGGTATTGTCTTGCACATAAGCTGATTTGTAAATATTTCCACTTTTATCATCCATTGTACAGGTGCAATACACTGAAAAGTTTTCAGTAAATTTATAGCCTTCTGAGTGCACTCCTGAAATCACGCTATCCATGTAAATTTGTCTCAAATCTGAAATTGTAAGGACATTTCCGGCAGGCATATCAGGTATTTCTGGACTCTCAAAATCATCATGAATACAGCTGTTCAAACCTAATAGGCTAAACAAGATTACTAAACTGATTGATAAATATTTCATTGCTTTCACGGTTTTACTATTTTAAATTTTGTAATTATTATTGCTCATCACAACGTAAGCCCTCAAAACTAACTTCATCCGGAGTGCGGATTAATAATTGACGGGTTGTATCTCCGTTATAAGGATTTACATAAGTTGTAGAAATTCCAATGATGCTACCATTTCCTTCAGGAAGCGTATCATTTGCAAAGTCGGAATAATCGCTTGAACGCACTACTAGAGAATTTCCGTTACAATCTTCCAAGGTACGACTTTGCGCACTTGTTCCATTAATGTCAGCATAAGTTAGCCCTAGTTCTGAGTCGGCAAATTGCACATTTGAAAACCGAACAAGTAATAAATCATACGCATTGGTTGTAAGATCATCCATAGTGATATCAATGGGCTCAACAGACTGTTCTTTGTCTTGCACAATGATTTGATTTCCGCAATCTTCCACATCTTCAAAAACCAATTCTAATTTTCCGGCATAATAGGTAACAACCACATCTTTTAAATTAATGCGTACATAATCACCAATATGCACTAAGCCTGGATAATCTAGGCGATACAGATTAATACCTCCGGTAGAATCTTGCACGTATGCTTCCTTATAAATATTCCCGGTATGATCGCTCATGGCAACAGTTGCATAAAGCATGTATGCCTCGGTAAACACATAATTATCGCCACTATCAGCATGAATTTGATAAATATCAGCTATGTTTAATATTTTATCCTCGTCCACTGTATTTACAGGTGGGGTATCGTATTCTAACTCACAAGCGACAAAGCCTGAAAGAACGACTAAGGAAATTACGATTTTTAAAATTGTTTGATATTTCATTGTTCTATTCATTTAATCGTTAAAATCTGAAATACATATTTAAGTAATAAGTTCTGCCATACATATAAAAATACTTAGGCGGAAACTTATCGATATTACCCGTATCATAACGGTATTGCTCGTAACCACCTATAGCAAGGTCAGTTGTATTCAATACATTATTGACACTTAAAGTAAATCCTGCACTATAATCACCAAAGCGGAATGATTTTCCGCCAAAGAAATTCAGTGTATAACCAGCATCTAATTTTGTTTGATTAAGCATTTGATCCCATTGTGGATCACTTTCAATATAGTTAGCAACCGCATCTTCGGTTCGTCTATCAGGACTAAAATCAAGATAAATATCATCAAAATAGCTCAAATCGACTCCGGCAAACCAGTATTTAGGTGAGTTGTATTTAAGCCCGACACTGGCGGCAGTTTCTGGCATATTTCCGACGTGATAATCTTTAATATAAACCACTCTGTCTTCTGCAATTAACTCAGAATCATTATCCTGAGTAATGGTTACATTCGGTCTGGAATTATAAATAAACCTAGCCATACTTCCTGCAGCATTTACGCTGATTGTAGGTGTTAATTTAACCTCAATACCAAGCTCCATACCATAATGAATCTTATCAATTTCTGTTATGCTATAATTCACAAATGAATTAAGCTCATCGTGATAAAATGCACGGGTTTTAATTCCATCTTTAAAATCGGTAAAATATCCGGTTAATCTAGCGTCAACATAAGGTGAGCGCCATATATAACTTAAGTCAACCGATTTAATTTTTTCGCTTTGAAGGTTATTAACAACATGATCACGTGTACGAGCAGAAACGTATGAATCCCAAAAATAAGGAGCTTCAGTTAAAGCTGCAGCATTGAGAATCAAGAAATGGCGTCCTGTAATTTTGTAAGTTAATCCACCTTTCACTCCATAATCAAAAAACTGTTGCTTTGGAGCATCTCCAAATGATTCTGTTGGAAATTTCCCATTTCTACGATTTCCAGTTCTCCAGAATTCAGTATAGCTCAATTTTCCAGCAATAAATCCATCAATTTTAGAATACGTAAATTCTGCTTGTCCGTTTATATCATACGCATTAATATTTGCATCATAATCGTATCCGATAATATCACCTACACCGGTCACATTATTTGGATTATCAATATCATTTTGTGCAATGTCCTCATCGGCAAAATCACGTTCAGCAAACTGATCAATGTCTAACCAATAATCAGCACCGAGTAAATCGGCAACCATTTGATAATGATGCCCTTTATACCATCGCATGTTGGCTGTTCCCAATAACTTAATATTTTCATTCAATTTGTTTGAATATGCTGTACTTGCACCATATTGCATGATATCCGTACGGGCTTCTTCGAGCATAAATTTTGCCCGATTTCCGGTAACGCTTTCACCAATATTACCTCCAACATTATTTACTGTATAAAGGTTTTTGCTATTTGCAAAATAAAACTCATCCCAATCTAATTGAGTTGCATCTGGGTTATTTTGCCACAAATTTGTATAATAATTAGCCATCGCCGGATCATCTGTCCAATATGAAGGCAGTTTTTTGTAATAGTCAGGTCTTGGATCGGCAGCATCGTACCAATTTAAACGAGTTGAACCGCCACGACCAAAGGTAACATTTAAACCAGAAGTAAGACTTTGATTCTCATCTATATCCCAATAATGATTCAGTAAAACTTTAGGTTTATGATAATTGCTTTCACGTGAGTTTCTTACTTCGCCGTTTTGATATCCCCAATAAGAATTGTAGAAATTATTATCCGCTAAATCATAAACTTCCTGTGTGGATGCGCCTGATTTACCACGCCTAGATGGTGCACCAAAACCAATCAAACCAATACTGTGATTGTCATTTATTTTTTTCTCTGCTGATAAGAAATATCCATAAGCATCATAAAAAGCACCTTCGACATAACCCTGTTGTGCCCATCGTTTTGATGCAGAAACGGTAAATGCCCAGCCATTAGCCATTAATCCAGTACTATGTGTTACCATCACCCGGTTGTTATAACTTTTATTCGCTAAGGCATAGGACACACTGGTTTGTGGACGATCTTTTGAGGCTCGCAACATAATATTAGTTAAGCCCCCAACGCTTCCAAATGCGTAATCGTTCGCCTCAAGTCCATTGGAAATATCTTTGTAGCGAAACACATCGTTTAAGCCGCCCCAGTTACTCCAATACGCACGACCTGACTCCATGTTATTCATTTCCATGTTGTTCAATGTAACTTTGGTGTAACGCCCATCATAGCCACGCATGCGAAAACGTGCCTGACTAAAGGTATAAGCAGCTCTTGACACAAAAATATCTCGTGATGAACGCAATAAGCCAGAAATATCCTGTGATCGCTCATCCGCATTCAAATCCTCAGATGATAATGTCACAATTGCCACATCATCAAGTTCCATTCCGGTGTCATTTTGGACACTGTCCTCGGTTTCTGTTTGTGCAAAAACCTGTGAAAACACAAGCATTGCAATCAATGTAGAAAATACAATTCTCATTCGATTATGTTTTATTTTACTAATTTTTTCACTTTAACACGCTTCAAAGTTAGAAAAAAATAATTACACTCACTCCTTATAAAGAAAAAATACGATTTTAACATGATTTTTAACAAATATTTTTTTTTCTATTAAAAACATTGGGATGTCAAATAATTAATTCTATATTTGCAGTCCGAAAATTATTAGATATTAAAAGTTTAGAGAAATGGCAAATCATAAATCATCACTGAAGCGCATTAGACGTGACGAAGCAAAAAGACTTCACAATAAATTTTATGCACGAAGTACTCGCAGTGCTGTAAGAAAAATTAAAGCAACAACAGAGAAAAAAGCAGCAGAAGAAATGTTGCCAAAAGTGTCAGCTATGCTAGACAAATTAGCTAAACGCAACATTATTCATGACAACAAAGCATCTCGTCTGAAATCTCAGATTAAACGCCACGTAACAAGTTTGTAATTTTTCATAATATAATAATATGCACAGCATTCGCAGTTTTGCGAATGCTTTTTTTGTATGCAATGGTGTCAGAATTTAGATGTCAGTATTTAGGTGCTATGATTTAGGAGTTAGAGGAAATTGTGCTAACCCGCTAACAGATTTCACTTCGGTTAGCTCACTTCTCCGCCGACTGGCGGATCAGCACATCGCTGCGCATCGCTCAGTCACTCCACTTCGTTGCGTTCCATCAAAATGACATTTTTTGAAGTTTTGGGGAGGGAAAAAGGACAATGACAAAGAGTCAAATTAAGCAGAATGCCATCGCCCTTTTTCCCCATCTTGCAAGGCATGATAGTCATTTCAAAGAAGGTACGACTAAGAAATCTGTAAGAATAAAGTACCAAATTCTAAAAACAAATTCCAAAACTCAAATAACAAAACCCAAATGACAAATAAATCCCAATTTAACAAATCCCAAACGATTACATTGTGCTAAACTGATAGCTAACTGCTGTGATTTAAATATCCTCGCATCCAGAAAGCTTTCAGAACGCATTTTTATTTTTTATATCAAATGACAATTTAATTCTTTTTACAAGTTCCCATTTTTTATTATTTTTAGCAATTGAAACTTAAAAAACCATGAGCGAATCAATAAAAACTTGGGCAGAACAAGACCGACCCCGAGAAAAATTATTAAAAAAAGGAGCAGAATCGTTATCAAACTCTGAATTAATTGCAATTTTACTTGCATCTGGTAATGTAAAAATGTCTGCAGTTGAACTCGCAAGACATATTTTAAAAAGATACGACAATAAGCTTAGTCAACTCAGTCGCTGTACTGCAGATGAATTGAAACAATTTCAAGGAGTTGGAGATGCAAAAGCTGTTACATTACTCGCTGCTTTGGAACTAGGGCGAAGACGAAAAATAGAGAAAGCAGAAAAGCCGCAAAGTCTCAGTTCAAGCATGTCCGCATACGAATTATTGTCACCCATGATGGAAGATAGACTTAACGAAGAATTCTGGATTCTTTATCTTGATAGAGCAAACCATGTTATCGACAAACTGAGGCTCAGCCAGGGTGGAACGGCAGCAACCATAATGGATGTTAAAATCATTATTAAAATTGCGCTAGAAAAATTGGCACATGGCATTATTTTATCTCACAACCATCCTTCAGGAAGTTTAAAACCCAGCAGAGCCGATATTCTCGTTACTGAAAAAATACAAAAAGCTACGAAACTTTTTGACATAAAACTTTTAGATCATTTGATTATCACGAATAATGATTACTTTAGCTTCAATGATGAAAATATGCTGATTGACAAGGACTCAAACGAATGAAAATACATAAGATACTTAGACAAAATATTTCTGAGAAACAATGGAATCAATGCATTGAAAACTCCGAAAATGGGCGTGTTTATGCAATGTCATGGTATCTTGATGCTGTTACTGACAAGCAGTGGGATGCGCTTGTATTTGATAATTACCAAGCTGTTATGCCCTTGCCTTATCAAAAGAAATTTGGATTAAAACTTTATACCCAACCAACATTCTGTCAACAGCTTGGGCCTTTTTGGACAGGTCGATTACAACAAGGCTTAATTGATGATTTTATCAAAGCAATTCCGGGAAGATTATATTTACTCAGCTTCAACGCTGAATCAGCACGCTATCTGAAATTACAGCATATTAAATATAAACCCAACTTTGTACTTTATTCAGATACAGACTATCAGAAATTGCTCAGTATTATGAGCAGCAATCATCGTAGAAACATAAAAAAAGCAAAAAAATACAATTTATCCTATCAGGATATCACAACAGAAACCTATATTGCATTTAAAAAGCATACTGGGACAAAACTTCCAAAAAAATCATGGATACGACTTGAAATTTTACTTAACACAGCAAATCAAAATAAAAGACTAAAAATGCGAGGTGCTTTTCATGATAATCAACTTATATCTGCGGTATGCTGGTTGGATGATTTCAATCGAAAAGTGTATTTGCAAGCAGCAAATAATAAAAATGGGAAAAAATTAGCAGCAGCCTTTGGCTTGGTTGATGAAATGCTGAAGCAGATTGAAGGCTCTTATTATAAAATTGATTTTGAGGGCTCAACAAATCCAGGTGTTCAACGATTTTATCACGGATTTGGTGCAAAAAATGAAGCCTATCCATTAATTGAGAGTAAAGCCATGCATTTTTTACGAAAAATTCGCAAATCATGACGCATGAAAACAAAATAAAATATTTATATCCCTTTTCTGCGACGATGTCAATACAAAATCTCCTAAAACGACTTAATTCACAAATAATTTTTCCGTTTTGGCATGTGGTTAGTGATGCCGAATTACCACATATTAAGTATTTGTACAAAGTCCAATCGCAGAATGAATTTAAGGCATCTCTTAAAATTCTTTTACAGGACTTCACTCCTATTTCAATTGAATCCTTGCTTGCACAGGACTTGAAACCAAATAAAAATTACATGTGCATTAGTTTTGATGACGGATTAGTTCAAATGCACGATATTGTTGCTCCGATATTAAAGTCGATGGGAATTCCGGGAGCGTTTTTTATTAACCCTCCGTTTGTTGGAGATGCACAGTATTTTCATAGATATGAACGCTCTGCAGTATTGAATCAGATAGTGAAAACGAGAAGCCTAAAAAAATCAAAACAGCTTAAAATATTAAATGGAAAGAATACGGAAGCCTTTGATTCAATCTGCAAAAGCTACAATATAGATTCAAAAGCAATCATCAAAAGAGAACGAGTTTATATGAATCTTGAGGAGATAAAATCACTTCATAAGTCTGGTTTCCATATTGGTGCACATAGCATGACGCATGCTGATTTCTCTGACATTTCAACCGATAAAAAAATCTGCGAAGTAAAAGATTCAGTCGATTGGATTGCTAATAATCTTAACGAAAACATCCGCAGTTTTGCCTTTCCGTTTTCTGATGATGGATTGAATTATTCCGAACTCGAAATGATTTATCAAGCAACAAGGTTACAACTTAGTTTCGGCACATCCGGACACGGAAAAACTAGAGACTTGCCCCATTACCAAAGAATTCCAATGGAGCATAGCCATGTATATCCGACAAGGAAAATTTTAAAATCGGAACTATTTGCCAGTTGGTTAAAACAAAAAATAAAATCAGAATGAAACCGGAATTTTATAAAATAAAACACGCAGATTTAGCGGAATACAGCAATTCGGAGGCGTATCAAAAATTGACTGAAAAACCGGTTTCAGTAGAGCGAATTGAATCCTATTTAAAGAATCCGAACGCCCTTCCTGCTGATTACATTTTGTATGTATTATATTCTGACAATCAGCTCATTGCATACCGGAGTTTGCTACCTGACAATTATTACGACAAATCAAAAACACATTTTGCATGGCTAAGCGGAAACTGGGTACATCCTGAGCATAGAGGAAAAGGATTTTCAAGTAGTCTTTTACATGAGGCAGTATCTGATTGGGGCAACAAATTAATGTACACTAACTATGCGCCGGAATCGCACGCACTTTATCAAAAAAGTGGATTGTTTCATCTGATTTCATCACGAACGGGGAGCCGATTTTATTTGTTTGCAAAGACACAGAAATTATTGATTCATCGAGTAAACAAAACAATGCATGTAT
This sequence comes from Bacteroidota bacterium, assembly GCA_034658655.1. Classification (GTDB taxonomy): domain Bacteria; phylum Bacteroidota; class Bacteroidia; order Bacteroidales; family ML635J-15; genus JAQIBY01. Next base: position 5,195 of record JAYEFQ010000120.1, on the reverse strand, counting down.
TCTTACCTATTTTAGATTTCTTTGTTGCAATTTACACGCATTTAAAAATAAAAATCTCATCAAAAACAAAACTCAATACAGATAATATTACTGTGTTACAACAACCGGATGACAATTTTCTCAAGGCCTTTAACCGGCGCAAAAAAGAAGGTTTTCATCGTACTGACTCAGAACTGATTTGGATATTAAAATATCCGTGGGTATCTAATGCAAAGAACAATCAAACCTATTTTTTCTCGCATTATGCCAAAGCCATGTTTTATCAGTTTTTATGGATAAAAAACGATAATGGGAAAAATACGGGATGGGCAATTCTACATTTTCGTGATGGAGTGCTCAAAATTCCGTATTATCATGCCGAGGATGCCGAATTAGCATGTTTAGCACAATACGTAATTCATTTTGCAAAAACACAAAAAATCGAGCAATTCCGATGCTTTGACACCGATTTAGTAGCAGCAGTAAATGAAAGTAAAAATCCATTTATTTATCAAAAACAGGCAAAACAAAATGTGTATGCCGCTTGGGATACTAATCCCAGAGAACCAATTGTCAAGGATGGAGATGGGGATTATATTTTCACCTGATTAATGTAAAACAAAGCCTGCTGTATAGCATTAAATAAATTTGTTCTTGAGCTTAAGATTGACGTATTTTTACATTTAGCAAACAAATCACTATATTTAAAGTGAACAGAGAAAAATTAAACTATGTTAAAAACTGTTGTTTTAGGAAGTCGCGGGAGTTTACTCGATGAATTTTTATCAGAAATTCGAAGCGAAAAAATTCAAGCTGATCGTATGCGTTTTCGAAAAAACATGGAACGTGTTGGTGAAATTATGGCTTATGAAATATCACGAGAAATGGTATTTAGAAATGAAAGCATTAAAACGCCATTAGGAGTTGCAGATGTTCCAGTTTTAGACAATCAACCGGTATTGGCAACCATTTTACGAGCCGGAATTCCATTCCATCAGGGATTTTTAAATTATTTTGATCGTGCCGATAATGCCTTTGTTGCAGGGTTTCGAAAATACCATGATGACAATTCATTTGAAATAAAAATTGATTATGTTACCTCTCCTGATTTAACCAATAGAGAAGTAATCATTATTGATCCAATGTTGGCAACGGGAGGCAGTTTTGAATTGGCATACAAAGCATTGACACAATTCGGAAAACCTGCTCATGTTCACCTCGCAGCAATTATTTCCTCTCAGGAAGGGATAGAAAACATGCATAAAATTATGCCCTCTGAACGTTCTACAATCTGGTCAGCAGCAGTTGATGATGAGTTAACCGTGAAGTCATATATAGTACCAGGACTAGGTGACGCCGGTGATTTAGCCTATGGGGATAAACTTAGCCCAAAAGACGATTAGCCGTTTTCACATAACTCTCACCAGTTGTAAACTGAAAGAAGTTTGACGGGGAAGAAAAAATACCACAGAGTTACGCAAAGGGGCAAAGGGACGCTAAGGAAAATTAAGTAGAAAAGGAATTTGACGGGTAAGAAAAAGTAGCGCAAAGAAAAACTGAAAGGAGTTGGACACGAAGAAAAAATACCGCAAAGGGGCGCTAAGGAAAACTAAAAGGAGTTGGACGGGTAGGAAAAATACCGCAAAGGGGCGCTAAGGAGCAAAGGGACGCTAAGAAAAATTAAGTAGAAAAGGAGTTTGACGCGTAGGTAAAAGTAGCGCAGAGGTTCGCAAAGGGACGCTAAGGAAAATTTCAAAAGGAGTTTGACGCGTTGGGAAAAATACCGCAAAGGGACGCAAAGGAGCAAAGCTTCGCTAAGGAAATATGAAAGGAGTTGGACACATAGGGCAAAGTTACGCAAAAGAAATTCGTTGTAGTTTGCTACCTTTTTTCTCTGCGGTTCTTAGCGACTTCTTGGCGGTTCTCTGCGGTATAGCTTTTTTTCTATTTGTTTTCACAAATAAGCAAACAGTGTTCACATGCAACTAATTCACCGCGAAGTCGTTTTGAAACCAAGTCAGAAACACGTTCACGGAGTGGCTCAATTTCGATTTTCCAAATGATTTCATTGGCAAAAGCAAACAACATCATAAATCGTGCTTCTTTTCTGTCAATTCCGCGAGCACGGAGATAGAACATCGCCTCTTCATCTAATTGTCCGACGGTTGCGCCGTGTGAACATTTTACATCGTCAGCATAAATCTCTAACTGTGGTTTAGTCCGCATTTTAGCATCATCGGTTAAGCAAATATTATTGTTCGTTTGGAATGCGTTCGTGTTTTGTGCATCCTTTCTCACGAGAATTTTTCCGCTAAATGCCCCTCTTGACTCTTCGTCAAGAATACTTTTATAAAACTCATTACTCAAACAATTCGGCACAGCATGATCAATAAAAGTAAAATTATCCATTCGCTGTTGCCTATCAGACAAAACCAAACCATATACATTGCTTTCTGCGCCTTGCCCATTCATGGTAACGTAAAGATTATTCCGGATGGTTCCGCCATGCAAGCTGAAAGCAAGTGACGTTAATCTGGAATACGCTTCCTGATGAAATGCAAGATGTGAGAACAGATTGGAAATATCCGGTTCATTCTGTAAATCATACATTTGGAAGTCTGCATTTTCATCAATATACACCTCTGTCGCGAGATGATTGACATTTTTCGCTTTATTTAAAGTATGATCACAAATTAAGAGTTGTAGTTTTGCATTTTTACCGACAACAATCAAATTCCGTTGAAAAATCTCTTTTTCACTGAACCCATGGGTTAGATTTACAATTTGAATGGCTTTTCTATGCGTATAATTATCCGGAACATGGATAAACACCCCATCTTGCGCTAGCATCGTGTTCAATTCCGTCCAACCGTCATTTGCTTTTTTCAGGTATTTATTGAAATGCTGTTTTACGATTTCAGGATACTTCTGAAAGGCTTCACGCATGCTGCAAACCACCACTTTACTATCTTTCGGCAGGGTGGATTCATGATACCAACCGTTTGATAAAAGAATTAAATCAGTATCCATTCCTTGTACCTCACATTGGAAAAAAGAGCCCAATGAATCGGTTACAGCAGGTTCAGTAACGATATGCTGGTAATCGGTATCATCAAAAACCGGCTTAAAATCAAGATAACGATAACGCTCATCTGATCTGTCGGGCAATCCATTTTCAAGAATTACTTCTTTCGCCGCATCCATTTCTTTACGGATATATTCAGGAATATTTCCGTTAGAAGCATCGAGTATGGATTGATATGTTTTAAAATAATTTTCTGTTTGCATAATGATTTGCTTTAGGCAATTTCATTTTTAATCCAATCGTAGCCTTTTTCTTCAAGTTCTAAAGCTAATTCACGTCCACCTGATTTCACAATTTGACCTTCGTACAAAACATGCACAAAATCAGGAACAATAAAATCAAGTAGTCGCTGATAATGAGTAATCACAACATTAGAAGTTTCAGATGTTTTCAAAGCATTGACACCGTTTGCTACGATACGTAATGCATCAATATCTAATCCTGAATCGGTTTCATCAAGAATTGAAAGTCTGGGTTCTAACATTGCCATTTGGAAAATCTCATTTTTCTTTTTTTCGCCTCCCGAGAATCCTTCATTAACAGAACGATTGGTCAGTTTTGAATCAATTTCAACCAATGCTTTACGTTCACGCATGAATTTCAAAAAAGCAGCTGAAGACAAGGTTTCTTTCCCACGATGTTCTCTAACTTGATTAACGGCAGTACGCATAAAATTCACCATACTAACTCCGGGAATTTCTACAGGATATTGAAAACTGAGGAAAAGTCCTTCACGAGCTCTGTACTCAGGCTCCATCTCAAGAAGATTTTCCCCGAGAAACTCAACCTCTCCTTTTGTCACGTTAAATACATCTCGACCGGCAAGTACTGATGCCAAAGTTGATTTTCCGGAACCATTCGGTCCCATAATTGCGTGAGTTTCTCCAGGTTTTACTTCGAGGTTAATTCCGTTAAGGATTTTCTTTCCTTCAATTTCTGCGTGTAAATTATTGATTTTTAACATTGTATCTCGTTTTTATGCTCATTAATTGTTTGTTGTAATATTTGATTTATTCGCCGTTGACATGAGTAGCGAATTCCTTTGCTAAGGAAAGGGCTAATCATTTCAAAGACGGTTTTAATTTCACCTATCAAAATTGGTTCTTTTTCTGCAATTTTCAGTAATATTTGTAAAGCATTGCTTCGGGTTCCGGGTTGCACATTATTATTTTCAAAAATCGTAAAACAATAATCAAATAATTCCCCATGCAATTCTTCAGGAATTTGCTCTAATTTAACGTCTCTGAAAAATTTCAGCAGTTCCCTAATGTGTCCGTCTTTACGGATTTTAGGCAAGGCAGCTGCAATCTCCGGCAAATACGGAATTACCCAATCTATGGAATGTTTCATTGCGTGAGACAATGCCCAAGCAGCTCTCCAACCGGCAGGTTCATCGTTTGATAATGCCAAGGTCATCAAATCAGGAATAAGCTCAGGATTTTCTGTCATTTCGAGAATATCCTGTGTGTGAAATTGCCCTTCAACAAAAAAGGTTTTTAATTCCTGATATGTATTTTCCTGCACCATTTTATCCGACTGATCCTTCCAAGGTAATTTGTAATAATTTTTGTGCCTCAACCGCGAATTCCATCGGCAATTTATTGATGACTTCTTTGGCATACCCATTGACAATTAAACCAATGGCATCTTCCTCAGAAATTCCGCGTTGTTTGCAATAAAAAATTTGATCTTCACTTATTTTTGATGTAGTGGCCTCATGTTCTAGCACTGCAGAATTATTATCAGCTTGAATATAAGGAAAAGTATGCGCTCCGCATTTATCACCGAGTAAAAGGGAATCACATTGCGAGTAATTTCTGGCATTCTTAGCATTTTTGGCAACTTTCACCAATCCTCGATAGGAATTTTCACTGAAACCGGCAGAAATTCCTTTAGATATAATGGTACTGCGAGTGTTTTTACCGAGATGTATCATTTTTGATCCGGTATCTGCCTGCTGATAATTATTAGTCACCGCAACAGAATAAAATTCAGAAACAGAATGATTTCCTTTCAAAATGGTACTCGGATATTTCCAGGTTACTGCTGATCCGGTTTCTACTTGTGCCCAACTAAGCTTGGAGTTATCTCCCTTGCAAATTCCGCGTTTGGTAACAAAGTTATAAATTCC
>JAYEFQ010000119.1:34033-36973 GCA_034658655.1 Bacteroidota bacterium | reverse complement strand
AATGAATATTTTTTTGTGTTGTTTATAAAAAATGGTTAAATTGCAGTCTGAAAAAAAATAGTTTTAATTTAAAAATTTATGTTTATGAAAAAAATTACAATCTTAATGAGTATTATGCTCATAACTGTTGTCGTATTTGGACAGTCGTTAATGGAAAAACGCACACAGCACTTTATTCAAACAAAAGGTGATGTAGAGCAAACTCGTGAGCTTACCATTATTTGGGAAGATGATTTCTCCAATTCTGCTGTATGGTTAGCTGACTATGATGATGGAAATGCAAATGATGGACCTTGGGTTGTTGGCACTAATGGACCTGCGGGATATTATTCAGAAGGTATGGGACCTATTGAATCTACAACTGCTGAAAATGGCTTCGCAATGTACGATTCTGATGCAATTGGTGTTGAAGCTGGTTCACAGGATTCAAAATTAATTTATGATGGCACAATTGATTGCAGTGCTTATGATGCTGTTGCTGTTTCATTTCAGTCTTATTACCGTGCTTTTCACGGAAATTGCTACATTGAAGTAAGTACTGATGGAACAACATGGGAGCAATTTCAGGTTCATGGAGATATTGAGGTAAACTCTGCTTCTGCAAATCCTGAACTGATTACTGTAAACATTTCAACAATTGCTGCTAATCAAGCTAATTTACAATTCCGTTTTCGCTACATTGGTGAGTGGGATTATGCTTGGATGGTTGATGATTTGAAATTCTTTGTCGCTCCTGATCATGATTTAAAACTTGCTGATGCAAGAGTTAACTTCTTCCAGTATCCACATTATGTTGATCCTGTTGAATATACTTTGAGTGAATATTATGGATACAGTGGTTTTTATGGAATGATTCCACAACGTCAGATTACAAGCCCCGATGCTTTTATGGTATTTGATGGTGTTGTGAAAAACATTGGTTCAATTGACGCAACTCCTTCGTTTTCAATTACTGTTACTAATCCTACAAGTGATGAGGTATTTACTAACTCTGCAGTTTATGGTGGAAGTTTAACAACTGAAGCAAACGATACAATTTCAATTATTGATCCTGAGTTGAATCTTGCCGATGCTGTTCAGGGAATTTATACTTGGACTTTCGAAACGTTTGAAGATGGTGTAACTGAAGAAAATCCAGCAGATAATACAATTGTTTATGAAACTGAAGTTACAGAGAATCTTTATAGCCGTGACAGAGGTACGGTAACTGGTGGATGGTCAACTGAAAACTATACTGATGGTGGACAAGATGGAGACCTTGTTGGTGTAGTTTATCCATTCTTTAACCAAGATACAATTACCAAAGGAAAAGTATATATTTCCTCAATGACTGAAGTAGGTACTAGTTTTGTTTTTAAACTTATGATGTGGGACGAAGTTGCTTCTGCATGGGTTGAAACGATTTCTTCAAACATTGTTACTATTGCTGATTCAAGCGATATAGGTGTTATGCATGAAATAACATTACCAGATCCTTTCACTGTAGAACCTGTTGATGGTTTCGTTGAAGTACTTGCTGCTGTTGAGTATTATCCTGCTGGAAATTCTTTCCGCTTTGGTATTGATGGAACTGTTCCAACAAGTGGTTTTGAAACATGGATGTATTTTATGAATGATGATTCATGGTATTACTATGGTGGAGATCATGTGCCATTGATTCAGTTAGAATTAACAGAGCCTTTATCAATTGCACAAAACTCATTTACTGATTTTCAAGTTTATCCAAACCCAACAAGCGGCATGCTTAAAATTGAAAATGTAAAAGATGCTACTATTGAAATTTTCAATATGTTAGGTGAGCGTATTGCATTGGTAAATAATGCTGATTTTGTTGCTAACATTAACCTCAGTAATTATGCTGAAGGTACTTATATTGTTCGCGTTACTGCTGAACAAGGTGTTGGTACAAGAAAAGTTAATCTTATGAAATAATTACAAATTTCTTAATTATATTAAAGCTGAGTCCATTTTGGGCTCAGCTTTTTTTTTGACATTTTATTAAACCCACATTATTCATGTGATACCACCTTAAAATTAAAAATGCCGGTATTATGCCGATGTAGATTCAATACCGATAGGCGAAGCATATCGGTAGTTTTGAATCACAATTGGTGTTAATGCCTTAATGGGGAAAAAACATGAAACATTAAGAACATTAAGAAAAACCTACCTTAATGAAAACCTTTTGGGGAAATAACAAATAACAAAACTTGTCTCCGCCAGCAGTCAGACAGGCAGACTTTTGGTGGATAACAAATAAATTTCAATTTAATAAATAACAAATTTCAAACGGTTGCATTGTGCTATACTGCTGGCTTGCTGCTGTGATTGATATTTTTCGCATCCCGAAAGCTTTCGGGGACGCGTTCAGAAAGCTATTAGAACGCAACTACGCCAGCTCGTTTTTTAAATCGCGTCCACGCGTCCATTACCATCGGACGGCGGTCGGAACCGGGGCTTCGAGTGGCTTCGACATTGGGTTGAGTGGTTACGGATTCGCTTTTGTCACGGATTTTGCGTGCTTCGCGGCAAAATCAGCGCCAAAAGCTGACGTTGGGGAAGGCTGTTACACTACGGGTTTTACCCATGGTTATGCATATTCGACCCGCTTCGGGGTCGAGGCTAGTACAAGAAGCCTGAAGGTGATGTAGTGAGCTCAGTCGAACTAGCTTCAACATAAATAACCATCGGTGAAACCGGTGGTATTTGAACCGCTAAGGTATTGTTATGAAATAAAGTGAACAGAATAGGCGAAGTTATTTTTGTTTTTTACAAGGCATAAAAACTGCGAATAGCCACAGTTTATTTAAAGTTTTTATAACGAAGTAAAAAGCAAAAAGAACGAGCTTAAATGTTCAGGTTATTTTGTAACAATGCCTATACTCCACAACCCTGAAGGGGTTGAATTTCTTAACTCAAAGCCTCGACTTTCCCTCGCGC
>JAYEFQ010000119.1:0-33933 GCA_034658655.1 Bacteroidota bacterium | reverse complement strand
TTTTATAACGAAGTAAAAAGCAAAAAGAACGAGCTTAAATGTTCAGGTTATTTTGTAACAATGCCTATACTCCACAACCCTGAAGGGGTTGAATTTCTTAACTCAAAGCCTCGACTTTCCCTCGCGCAGAAATAGGAGTCAGGTGTTAGGTTTTAGGATTTAGGGAAATGTGCTAAATCGTTAACAGATTTCACTTCGGCTAGCTCAGCACACCGCACTTTGGCTAGCTCTGCGCATCGCTCCGTCACTCCACTTCGTTTCGTTCTTGCGAAATGACATTTTTGAAGTTTTTGGGGAGTAAAAAGGGCGATGACAAAGAGTCAAATTAAGCAGGATGTCATAGCCCTTTTTCCTCATCCCGCAAGGTATGTCGGGGTTATGAGAATTATAATTGATAAAATATTCCAAAAAAAAAGCCGAATGTCATTGACATCCGGCTTTGGTATTTTGTTTTATTTCTTTCTGTTAAAAGAATTTTGAGCGATTGTCCGTAATGTCAGATGCTTTTATTAAAGCTTCCATCATTTCATAATTAACCCGATTTCTTTGTGTGTTTGAGAGTTTTTTACGTTGAGTTTCATAATTTTCAACTTTAGTAGCTTCTATTTTGTTGAAAACATTAAAAATATATACTCCATTATTGCCTTCAATTGGGCCAACGGTACCTGAATTCATTTCGCTAGAACTTGCTTTTGCAATCAATTTTGGCTCAATACCTAAACGTGGAACAGAGAAGGAATTAAATGCAATGTTTTTTGCTGTATCTACAGTTTTAGATAAGTTTCCAGCGATTGCTTTTAAGTCGTTATATTGTTTTAAGGCAGCTTCTGCTTTTTCAATTTGTATTGCTGCTTTTTTATTTTTCAATACAATCGGTTCAATATCAGATTTCACATATTCAAAATCAATTAATCCTTTTTCTCTTACTTGGGTTAGTTTTGTTACCACAAAACAATTTTCTGAGCGGATTTCCTCTGCTTGAGAAACACTTCCTTTTTCAGTATTAAAAGCCCACTTAATAATAATTCTACTGTCATTTAAACCAGGGATTTCTTTATCATTTTCTAAAATGTTACTTGCAATTTTTTTAACAAGTCCTTGCTCTACAATTGCTTCATCGAATAATTTTTCGGTGTTATTTACTGATGCAAATTCGCTAGCTATAGAATATACCTTATTGTATGTATCTGTGCTGGCATCGATTTTCTTTTTCACTATGGCAAGTTCTGCAACCCGTTCTCCATCACTTTGATCTTGAATATCAATTAAATGAACACCAAATTCTGTAGCAACAAGTGGCATTTCGCCAACTTCACCATAAAAACATGCATCATCAAATTGTGGAACCATTGCGCCTGCTAAAAACCAACCTAAATCTCCACCTTTAACAGAGCTAGGACCATCACTATGCGTTCTTGCCATTTCAGCAAAATCAGCTCCGGCTTCAATTGCTTGTTTTATACTATCTAAAAAGAAATAGGCATCCTGATAAGTTAAGTTTTCATTGGGCTCAACTAAAATATGACGTGCTTTTACAGAATCTGGAATAATTCGAAAGTCAGCAACTTTAAACATCATATAACTTGTATCTTGAGTAATTATGCCTGACAAAAATCCGATTGAATCTTCTGCAAATACTGCTTCACCATAACCTCCGGGAACCTCATTTTGTGCGAAAAATGGTTTTGGCATCACCTCTTCTGAATGAATTTTAGCAAATTTTTGAGCGTTTTCAAAATCTTTGAAGTTCTCGCGTAAATTCGTCATTTGTTCTTTAACCTGTGCACTGTCTTCTGCATTAGGAACAATGTCGAAAATAACATATTCTATCTCACGGGCACGTTCATCACTTTGAAAACGATAAGGATGCTCATCATAATATTCTTGCAAATCAGTTTCGTTGACTTCAATAGATTTATCCTCAATGTCTTTAAAGTTGAGGGCGACATAAGCGAAATCAACTTTTGTTTCAGTATTTAGATAATCAGCTTTTGCAAATGCTGTCGGCGTATAAACACTTTTACTTAACAAGGTAGTGTATTTTGTGAGTTTCCTGTTTTGTCTGATTTGTGATTTCAGATAATCAGTAATCACAACAAAACGTGCATCCATTTCTCCGGTTTCAAAAAACTGACGCACATAACTTGTGTCTAATTGTCCAGTTTTAGGATCACCGAAATTTTGTTGTATAATCGGATGGATATGTGCTCCATAAAGCATGTCTTCCATTTCCGACTCACTTACAGCGATACCATCATCTTCAAAATGTTGAAATAGCAAATAATCATTAAGGATTTCTTGCCATACTTGTTTGCGAAGCTCTTGTTCTGTCTCAGCATCCAAGGTTGTTGTCTGCTGTGCTTCCATTACAAATTGTTTAACCTCGTTAAGCCGTTCATTATATTCAACCATGGAAACCTTTTCGCCATTTATTTTTGCGATATCCGTTTCTGGTCTGTTGAACAAGGTTTTAAAAGTTGAAGGATCAATGATAAATAAAACCAGTGCAATGCCTACAAAGATAATTACCAGTACTCCTGCTCTGTTTCGAATGTTTTGTAAAACTGCCATTCTTCTATCTTTTGTTTGTTAATATTCAAATTAGGGCACGAAGATAATAATTTTATCACATTTTGCATGAGTCTTTTAATTAATTTCATTGCTTTTGCTTATTTTTAAAATCTTAACATACATTTGCATATGAATTTAATTGTAGATATTGGGAATTCATGCACGAAATATGCCTGGTTTAATGGGGATATCTTAATTGATAAGTGTATTTCTGATTCATTAAAAGCGGAATTGCCAAAAATTGTGTCTAACCAACGTTTTTATTCCGTTTTTGTGTCAGCTTCCGGAAAAGTTTTGCCGCAAATTAAATCGCAATTGAGTAAGCAATGTGAGCATTTTCTTATTATGGATAGTGATTTCTCCATCCCTATAAAACTACAACACGATAGTCCAAAAACCTTGGGTTTAGATAGAAAGGCCGCTTGTGTGGGGGCGTCAGTGCTCTATCCAGAAAAGGATTGTCTGGTTTTTGATGCTGGTACAGCTTTGACTATCGACCTAGTATCTCATCTTTATGGAATGATGGGAGGCAATATTTCCCCGGGTTTAAAATTGCGATTTCAATCATTGCATAATTTTACAGAACATTTGCCGTTATTAAAGCCTGCTGAAACAAATTTTCCACTGGGAAATAAAACGACAGACTCCATTTTAAATGGGGTGCAGATGGGGATTTTGTTTGAAGTTGAGGCATATATCGAAAGGTATTCTAAAGAATATCCTAATATTTTGCCTGTTTTTACTGGTGGCGATGCAGATTTTTTTGTTAAAAACTTAAAAAATAGCATCTTTGCACAGCCAGATTTGGTCGTTATTGGTTTGAATCGAATTTTGAAATATTATGCAGAAATTAATTAAATGGTTTTTCGTTTTGCTCGTTCTCGCTTCTGTTGCGTCTGCCTTTGCACAGGATCGTATAGGGTCTCCTTATACACGTTATGGTGTCGGCGATTTGTTGTCGAGAAGTTTTGGTGATAGTAAGGCAATGGGAGGAACCTCGCTTGCTCTCCGGTCAACCGACAAACTATATGTTGCAAACCCGGCGTCTTATTCAGCAATTGATAGTTTACATTTTGTATTGGAAGTTGGCTTAACCGCTGCAATGAAGGAAATACAATCTCAAACACAAACGGCCTTGTTTAATGATTTTAATTTGGATTATCTAAGTTTTGGCTTTCCTGTTACTAATTGGTGGGGGGCTTCTTTTGGATTATTGCCTTATTCTAATGTCGGTTACGATTTAAAGTCCACTGAAATTTTTCAGGGAATAGAAAGTAATTACCATTATTCTGGATCAGGGGGAATGAATCAAGCCTATTTCGGAAGTAGTTTTAAACTCATCAACTCCTTGTCACTCGGAGTGAATATAAATTACTTATTTGGGAGCATTTATCGAACAAGTGCTGTGAAATTCTTAAGTGAGGATCCCGGAATGGTTGATGTTACCAAAAAAAACTCCATGTATTTCAGCGATTTTTATCTGACACTCGGACTACAGTATGATTGGCAATTGAATGATGAGAATAATTTGACGTTTGGATTGACTTGGGAAAACAACAGCAATTTAAATGCAAAACAAGATTTACTTGTTACAAACGCATTAAGCATAAGCAGCAGTGTGGTAATTGATACGTTATTATATCAAGGAAATCAGGAAGGAACCATTACTTTACCAATGAGTATTGGTGCTGGAATGGCTTACGAGTATTCTGATAAATTTATCCTTGCCGCAGATTTTTATATGCAAGATTGGACACAAGCTCAAATGTTTGGAGAAAGTGATTCTCTTGGGCTTAGTCAACGTGTTAGCGTTGGTGCGGAATGGACACCGGATGGGAAAAAATCACCAGGCTTGAAATATTGGAGAAAAGTCAGATATCGCGGAGGTGCTTATTATAATAATACCTATCTGCAATTTGATCAGGGAGATACCCAGATTGACGACTTTGGCATAAGTTTTGGACTAGGGTTACCACTGAAACGTTCTAATACAACATTTAATTTGTCGCTCGAACTTGGACAACGTGGATCATTACAGAACGATCTGGTGAGAGAACAATACATAGTGTTTGGAATGAATTTTTCATTATCTGATATATGGTTTATTAAACGAAAATTTGATTAAAGATGAAAGCGAAAGTATTATTTATTTTAATGGCGATTTTTCTGGCGAGCAGCATTGCTAACGCACAGGATGAAGATGCAAAATTTGGTGATAATCCCGATAAATGTCGGGCACAGTTATCAACATATGACCAGTTTTATAATCAAGACAATTATAAAGATGCATACCCTGCATGGAGTTGGTGTTTCAGACTTTGTCCGCAAGCAACCAAAAATATTTATATTCAAGGTCCTAATATCATTGAATATAAAATTGCAAATGCTGAGGGCGAGGAAAAAGAAGCATTTATCGATACCTTATTTATGATTTATGATCAGCGTATTGAGTATTTTGGTGGAGAAGGAAAAAACAAAGGACGTAAAGCAATTCAAATAATGCAATATCGCTCTGGGAAAGCAATGAAAGCGTATCGCTTATTTCAAGATGCTATTGAATTGGATAGTATCATGGCAGAGGTGAATACCATTGGAAGGTACATGCAATTATCTACCATCCTTTATAAAAAGAAAGCAGTAGAAGGTGGTGAATTGATTGCAGTCTATGCTCAACTTGTTGATATTCTTGCTACTCAGATTGATGCTGGACAAGCAGCTGCTGAAAAAGCAAAAGAACAAGTTGATGCCATGATTATTAATACTGGTGTCTTGGATTGTGAAAATATGGTAGAGATATTTACTCCAATGTTTGAAGCAAGCCCAAATGATGAGAAACTGCTTAAAATCATACAAGGAATGATGAAGAGAGAAAAGTGTTACTCTGCTGAATTGTATGCTAAGGTGTCTGAGAAATTGTATGAGAATAATAAAACAGCAAGTACAGCACATATTTTGGCACAGTATTTCTTTAAAAATAATCAGTCTGAAAAAGCTGAGTCATATTATAAGGAAGCAATTGAGATGCAAGATGACGAGTCTAAAAAAGCAGATTTATATTTTGAAATGGGATTGCTGTATTTTAATCAGATGGATCAGTATTCAACTGCAAAAACTTATGCCCAAAAAGCAATTAATGCCGATGCAAATTATGGAAAAGCATATAAATTAATTGCTCAGGTTTATGCTAAAGTTGCTAAAGATTGTGGTGAAAATGATTTTGAAAAACGTGCTGTAAACTGGGCAATTGTTGATAAACTCTTGCGGGCGCGTAGTGTTTCTCCTGATATGTCTGGAGAACTGAATTCAATGATTGCAAAATATTCTGCAAGATTCCCGGAAAAAGACGATGCGTTTTTCTACGGAATTACTGAAGGACAAAAATATAAAATCAATTGTTGGATTGGTGAAACAACTACTGTTCGATTTAATGAGTAAATTGCGTTGAAAACAAAAATATATTTTAAAATAAAAAATAATTTTCTTTCATGCTTCCTGCTGTTTTTTGCAGGAAGCATGGTTTTGTTTTCCTGTAAAAATGATTTGCAGGAAGTAAAACAAATAACTTTTGGCTCTGAATTGCCTGCCCTCAAATTGATTGATATGCACACAGAAATAACAGATTCAGGTAGAGTGCGTATTATTATGGATGCGAATATTATGCAACGATTTGAAAATGAAGCGGAAGTGTATGATGAGTATCCTGAAGGAATTTTTGTGCAATTCATTGAAAATGGGGAAGTCGTTTCTAGAATAAAATCTGAATATGCTGTGTTTTATGTTGAGGATGAATTATGGGAAGCAAAACGTAACGTGGTGGCTGAAAATCTTGTAAAAGATGAGAAACTGAATACAGAACACCTAAATTGGGACATGAAAAAAGAAATGATTTATTCAGAGAAGTTTGTTCGTATTACTACACAAGATGAAGTGTTTTTCGGGACAGGGTTTGAATCAGATCAAGATTTTAATTCATGGGTAATTCATGACCCTGTGGGTGAGGTTAATATTAAAGATGAAGATTATGCAGAAGAAGAAGAGTGAAATTTTATTTCTAATTATTGAAGTATTATGGTTGGTAATGGGGGCTTTTACCACCTTTGCAGGATTTAGGGCTATGAAAATTAATCCGGAATACGATTGGATGGCATGGGTGTATTTTGTCATAGCGATACTTTGTTTCTTGATGTTTTTTCTTCGACGTAATAATCGTAAAAAGAATAGGCGAAATCAAATAAAATAATGGGAGACTTACCTTTTATAGTGTTGGCAGTTCTTTTATCAGCTTTTTTCTCTGGAATGGAAATTGCCTTTATCTCATCAAATAAGATTCGATTAGAGATTGCGAAAAAACAAAAGAATCTCACATCAAAGCTTTTGAAAATCTTTACCGAAAATCCTAATCAGTTTATTAGTACAATGCTGATTGGAAACAATATTGCTCTTGTTATTTTTGGTATTTATATGGCTAAAGTTCTTGAGCCTACCATCATTAAAATCATTGGCAATTACGATTTATTGATATTGTTTATTCAAACAATTATCTCAACGGTAATTATTTTAATTACTGCTGAGTTTCTGCCAAAAACCTTGTTCCGTATTGTCAGCAATTTACTATTAAGAGTATTTGCTGTGCCCACAGCCTTTTTTTATTTCTTGTTTTATCCATTTGTGATTTTTTCCTTACATCTTGCGCATTGGTTTTCAAGAATTTTTCTTGGAGTAGATTTGTCATGTGAGAAAAATCAAAATGTAATTAGTAAAATGGATTTAGATGACATTTTAAGTGAAAATAGTGAGCATGTTGAGCAGGATGAGGATATTGATAACGAACTTAAAATTTTTCAAAATGCATTGGATTTTAGTAGTGTCAAGCTTCGGGAGTGCATAGTGCCTCGTATTGATATTGTCGCGGTAGAGCAAGCAACAAGCATAGAGGAGTTAACTGATTTGTTCGTAGAAACCGGTTATTCTAAAATTTTCATTTATAAAGAAAGCATCGATCAAATTGTTGGATACGTAAGTTCTTTGGACTTGTTTAAGTCTCCAAAATCTATTAAACCCATAATGCGTAAAACTCCTTTTGCCCCAGAAACCATGGCTGCACAAAATTTGCTTGAAACGTTTATTCAGGAAAAACGAAGCATCGCAGTTGTGGTCGATGAATTTGGTGGAACAAGTGGTATTGTTTCTTTTGAAGATATTCTTGAGGAAATTTTTGGCGAAATTGAAGATGAACACGATATTGAAGATTTGGTCGCCAAACAATTATCAGATGGATCCTTTCTGTTTTCTGGAAAAATGGAAATTGACCATATTAATGAGCAATTTGAATTGGATGTGTTAGAGTCCGATGAATATGAAACTCTGGCGGGGTATATTCTTAGTAATTATGGCAATTTTCCGAAACAAGGTGAAGTTATTACAGATATTGAAGATGACTTAAATTCTTATCAAATTATAAAAGCATCTGAAACCCGAATTGAGCTAGTGAAAATAATTCCGGCATAGAATTTATCGTCGTGCTTTAAAAAAGTTTTGTAATAATTGAATCGCTTCTGATTCGCAAATTCCCTGAGTTACGTCTGTATGTTTATGAAAAACAGGAATTTGACAGCGTGTGTAACCTCGTTTTGAATCGGTTGCAGCATAAATTACCCGTTTTATTTGGCTTAATCCAATTGCTCCGGCACACATAACACAAGGTTCTAAGGTTACATATAAGCTGCAATCAGGAAGGTATTTGCTGCTCATTGCCTGCATGGCGGCGGTAAGTGCCAGCATTTCAGCGTGTGCAGTGATGTCGTTTAGCATTTCGGTTTGATTGTGTGCTTTTGCAACAATTTGATCTCCACAAACAACAACAGCACCGATGGGGACTTCATGCTTTTCTGCTGCTAATGCTGCCTCTTGCAAGGCGATTCTCATGAAAAAGTCATCTTTGTTCATCGGAGATACTTTTTTTCGTTACTACTCGTTTTATTCTACCTTTATCGGGACAATCATCCAATATTTCTTTCATGGATTTTTTTATTATCGGATGAATTAAGGTATCCGTAATTTCAACCAATGGAATCATCACAAAATTCCGATTTTGCATGTGAGGGTGAGGAATTATAAGCTCGTTTTCTTGAATAACAAATTGGTCAAGTAAAAGGATGTCAATATCAATTATTCGACTTTCGTAAGCTTGCGTAGATGATTTTTTGCGTGTCCGACCAAGGGCCGTTTCTATGTTTTGGATTTTATCTAAAATCTTTTTAGCAAGTAAATCTGTTTTTACATGTAATACCTGATTGTAAAAATCTCGCGGATGCGAAAATCCCCACGATTCACTCTCATAAATTGATGAGCTTTTTACAATTTCTCCAATTTGCAAACGGATGTTTTCTCTGCAATCCGACAAGTTTTCTGCGCGATCTCCAAGATTTCCTCCTATGGATAAATATAAATTAGACATAAATATTTTTTGTTCCTTCTGTACAATTTGTGCAAATATCGATTTTTTTTCTTTCACTGAAAACTTTCTTCCTGAATGTATTGTATTTGTTTGATTTCCAGATTGTTGCAAAAGCTGTGTTTGTTATATTTCCCATGTCATATTTTTCTGATTTATCAAAACAACACGGGAGGATATCTCCTGTCGATGTTATCACTGGGTTTCTGAAAAGCCGTTTGCAGTGATTCCTCATTTTATTTTTAATGATAAATCCGTCGTTTGTTTTTTTGTATCTCCGGAATGCTTCATTATCCGGCAATAAATGTGTGTCGGTTTTGGGATTTTGCAACTGTATGCTTTTTAGTATTAATGGAAATCCTAGCGATTTTGCTAAATTTTTCATTTCAGAAATTTCATGTTCATTATGCTGCATTACAAGAAACTGAATTTTAACTTTGGTGCGATAGCTTTTTGATTTTTTGAGCGCTGATAATGATTGCAGGTTTTTCATTACGAGCGAAAAATCTCCGCCTTGCCGATAAGTTTCATAACTTTTTTGATTTGCCCCATCTAAGGAAATTATGAGCTCATTAAGTCCTGAATATAGCACTTTTTTCGCCCAATTATCATCCTTGAAATTTGCATTGCTTGATATAATGGTATAAATTTTAGCATTTGCGGCGATTTCAATAAAGTTAAAAATTCGTGGATTCAGAAATGCTTCTCCTTGAAAATAGAGGGATAAAACCATGACATACGATTTGCATTCTTTAATAATTTGCTTGAAAAGCGATTCTTTCATTAAAGTTCTGCCTGCATTTGTTTTATTCCCCAGTGGGCATTCGGGACAAGAAAGCTGACAAGTCCCTCCACTTTCGATACTTAAGCTGTATGGTTTTCCCCATAAAATAAGGCTACCTGTTAATCGACTTAACAGGTAGCTTATGTTTATTGCAAAATAATTTAAAATACGCTTTGGTGTGAGTGTAAACCACATTTTAATTGGCTTCCAGAAGTTCGAATAGCTCGTCAAGTTTTGGAGTTAAAATAATCTCTGTCCGACGATTTTTGCGTCTTGCTTCAGTTGTTTTTTCAGGATCAATTGGGAGGTGCTCTCCACGACCTGATGCAATTAATCGAGTCGGATCTAAAGCCTTATTTTCAAGCAATATTTTTACTATCGAAGTTGCCCGTTTTGCACTTAAATCCCAATTGTCTTCAATGCCGCTTCTGCCGCTGAATGGAACATCATCTGTATGACCTTCAATCATTACGTTAATATCAGGATTTTGCACCAATAAGGTTGCAAGTTTTTGTAATGCTTTTTTTCCTTTTGGGTCAACAGACCATTGTCCTGATTTGAATAATAATTGCTCTTCCAAAGAAACATATACTTTCCCATTTTTCTTGGTTACGGTAAGTCCATCGCCTTCAAAGCCAAGTAATGCATTGGAAACCTTTTGCCGCAGTGCATTGACAACAGAATCTTTTCGATTTAAAATTGATTGTAATTCTTGAACTTGAGCATTTTTACGATTGATTTCTGCTTCTTTTATTTTTAATTGTGCGCTTAATGATTCAAGATTTGCACGTTCTTTATTCAAACTGGCTTCCAGTTCCCGCAGTTCATCTTCTTTACGTTGGAGTTCACTGCGTGTTTCCTGTAGGAGAGCAAGCGTCTTTTGAGCCTCTGCATCTGCACCTTTGCGTAAGCGATCTGCATTTTCAAGTAAGGTATTGTATAGCTCATTGATTTTGTCGTATTGAACCGTTAATGTACGGTATGAACCACCTTTGATTGATGTATCTCTGATTAAAGCGGCGTTAGATTCTGCAAGTCGTTCTTTTTCTGAAATAAGTTCCTTGTTTGCTGTCTGAAACTCTTCGTTTTCTGCTTTAAGTTCATCACGTTCTGTTTCACACCGTTCTTTTTTGTCCTGTACTTGTTCAAATTTACTCGCGGGGACACATGAAACTGCAAGCCCAATAATGATTGCAGATACTATAATGTTAATTCGTTTCGTTTGCATCATAAATAAAATTTAAGTTTATCCAAAAATACATAAGAAATCGGTACTATCAGTATTTTTTTAAAGTTTTTATTTACATGCTTTTGTTAATGAGTAGAAAATGAAATGATTTTCTTACTTTTGTAATAAATATCAAAATATATGGCAGCAAGTGCAGGTCCATTATTATCAAAAATAAACTCGCCAGACGATTTGAAAAAGCTCAGCTTGCAAGAGTTGCTTCCCTTGTGTGATGAGGTAAGACAGTTTATCATTGATGAAGTTTCGTGTAATCCTGGACATTTTGGGGCAAGCCTAGGGGTAGTTGAATTAACGGTAGCACTTCATTATATTTTGAATACTCCTAAAGATTTGATTGTGTGGGATGTTGGGCATCAGGCCTATGCACATAAAATACTTACTGGACGAAAATCAACATTTTATACTAATCGAAAGCTCAATGGGATATCCGGATTTCCAGCACGCTATGAATCTGAATTTGATGCCTTTGGTGTTGGTCATTCATCAACCAGTATTTCTGCTGCTTTGGGAATGTCTGTTTCAAATGATGTTAAAGCTAATGACAGGCAGGTGGTTGCGGTGATAGGTGACGGAGCAATGACTGGTGGTATGGCTTTCGAAGCATTGAATAATGCAGGAGCTTTGCATTCAAATATGACGATAATATTGAATGATAACCGCATGGCTATTTCTGATAACTCCGGAGCAATGAAAGAGTATCTAATAGATATTGCAACCTCAAGGACCTACAATAAAGTTAAGAATGATGTTTGGCGTTTTCTCGGTAAGATGAATCGCGTTGGAGGGACGAATGCTCAATCAATGATTCAAAAAATAAATAATGGTTTAAAATCCATTGTTATGAAACAGTCTAATCTGTTTGAATCCTTAAATATCCGCTATTTTGGTCCCGTTGATGGACATGATGTGGTGTATCTTACAAAAATTCTTGAGGATTTATCAAAAATAAAAGGGCCAAAACTCTTGCATGTTCAAACCCAAAAGGGAAAGGGTTTTGCCGCTGCAGAAAAAGATCAGACACTTTGGCATGCTCCGGCAAAGTTTAATAAGATCACCGGTGAATTTATCAAATCAAAGAATACGAAACTTACTCCTCCAAAATATCAAACTGTTTTTGGTGAAACATTACTTGAATTGGCTGAAACGAATAAAAAAATTGTAGCAATTACGCCTGCAATGTCTGCCGGGTCATCATTGGATATTATGATGAAAAAATATCCCGATAGAGTTTATGATGTTGGTATTGCCGAGCAGCATGCAGTAACCTTTTCTGCTGGGCTAGCGACTCAAGGAATGATTCCATTTTGTGCAATTTATTCAACCTTTGCGCAACGTGCTTACGATCAAATAATCCACGATGTTGCTATACAAAACCTTCATGTGGTGTTTTGTGTTGATCGTGCTGGATTGGTTGGACAAGATGGCGTTACCCATCATGGTTTGTATGATATTCCTGCCTTTCGTGCTATTCCAAACATGACACTTTCAGCACCAATGGACGAAATTCAAATGCGCCATTTGATGTACACCTCTCAATTGAAGGATGTGGGACCATTTGTAATTCGATATCCAAGAGGATACGGAATGCATTTGGATTGGAAAGCTGACTTTGAAGAAATTTCGATTGGGAAAGCACGTTTGTTGGAGTCTCATGATAATGCAAAACTTGCTGTCTTATCATACGGATCTGTTGGAAATTCTGTGCGCTATGCTTCAAAAACGCTTAGAAATGATGGGGTTTTTATTGATCATTATGATATGCGTTTTGCAAAACCACTTGACATTGAGGCCTTGCAAGAAATTATAAAAAAACATAATAAGATTATTACCGTTGAAGATGGTGCAATTACCGGCGGTTTTGGTTCTGCTGTTTTAGAAAGTATTCATGAATTTGGATGGCATGGTGTTTTAAAACGACTTGGTGCTCCAGATAAATTAATTCATCATGGAGATCAAAATGAGTTACGAGAAATTTGTGGTTACGATATTAAGTCAATTGAGATGACCATTCGCGATTTAGTTAAATAATTACCTTTATTTTAATAATATGTGTTTTCGGTGCTTTATTTAAGCAGCTTTAAACTATCTGTTTTTTCTTTATCTTGTTGCATTGGCATAAAAATATGGGCAAATCCTTACAAAGCTTGCAAACTATTATTAATTTTGTATCTTTACCTTTGTCCAATTACAAACTATTGTAACTATGAAAAAGTGCATAGCAACGATTCTTTTTTTAAGCCTTGTCTTAGTAGGCTTTAGTCAGCGTAATCCTGATAGACGTTTTGTGAATAAATTTTATGATGCATCTGCATTTATTTATG
Source organism: Bacteroidota bacterium (assembly GCA_034658655.1). Lineage (GTDB taxonomy): Bacteria > Bacteroidota > Bacteroidia > Bacteroidales > ML635J-15 > JAQIBY01. The sequence goes on along the minus strand of JAYEFQ010000119.1, from coordinate 20,554 downwards.
AGGAAAATTATGGCGATGCAATTCCTTTGCTCGAGGAACTGCATACCATTGATCCTGATAATGCAAATGTGCAATTCAAATTGGGTTTGTGTTACCTGAAAAGTCGCACAATGCAAAAAATGGCGGAAGAAAAGCTTGAGTTTGCATCTGAATTTGTAAGTGATAAATTTCAAGATGATAATCATCGTGAGCGGAATGCGCCACCAATTACTTGGTATTTTTTAGGACAAGCATACCGGATTAATATGGAGTTTGAACGTTCCTTAGACGCTTTCGATACATTTTTAACATTTTTGAATGAAAAAGATGAGTATGATTTGTATTATCGAGAAATGGCAGAACATCATATGGCGATGACACGACGAGCTGAGGTTATGGTGAAGCATCCTGTAAATGTTGATATGGTAAACATGGGTCCTGTAATCAACTCAAAATACAGTGATCACTCTCCAATAATTGATGTGCATGAATCAATGATGATTTTTACATCAAAACGCCCTAAAGCAGATGAACCATTTTATAATCAGGATGAAGATTTATTTGTGACTCATAAAGCTGGTGACGAATGGAAAGATCCAGAGCGCATGGATGAAAAAATCAATACGGAGGAAAATGAAGCGTCAATTGGATTATCAATAGATGGTGATTTGTTGCTCTTTTTCCGTTCTGAATATAATGCCGGAAATATCTTTTCTTCCAAGAATAAAAATGATTCTGCTTGGTCGAAACCGTCTTTAATGACACAGGAAATAAATACAAAAAATCGTGAAACGCATGCGTGTATTTCTCCTAATAATCAATCCGTCTATTTTACAAGTGATCGTCCTGAAGGATACGGAGGCTTAGATATTTATGTAATTCGCCGTCTTCCTAATGGGGAGTTTGGTGAGCCTCGTTTATTAGGTGAAAACATTAATACAGAATTTGATGAAGAAACGCCGTTTATCCATCCCGATGGACAGACATTGTTTTTTAGTTCTCAAGGACATAAGAGCATTGGTGGGTTTGATATTTTTTATTCCAAAATGGATGTACATTATGAGTTCGGAGAACCTGTAAATCTAGGATTCCCGATTAATACAACTGGTGATAATGTATCTTATGTGATGAGTATGGATGGAAGAAGGGGATACTTAAGTACCTATCGTGAAGATGGCTACGGAGATTTAGATCTTTATATGATTAATCATAAAGATGTTTTTATTACTGGGCTTGCTATTTATGAAGGAACAGTTACAGATATTGAAGATAGAGTTCCTGAAGATGTGGTTGTTATTGCTCGAGATAAAAAAACAAATACTGTGGCAGGAATTTTCCGCCCGAACAAATATACCGGAGAATACATCCTAACCTTGCGCCCCGGTAGTTCATACGACTTAATTTATCATGTTAATGGACGTCAGATGGTGGCCCGTGATATTGACCCGACTCAAAAGGATGCAGACCAATTTATTGATGACTATCAACCTGTTGACATATCCCCAGTTATTGTGCAATTGTATGCATATCATGATATTGTCTTGTTTGAAAATGGACAAACTGAAATGACTCCGAGTGGAAACCGAATTGTGAATAAAATGGGGGGAATTGTAGATACAACTGAAGCACCTATGGTTGTGACAATTAATTATCCACCAAGTCATCCACTGAGCCCTGAACGTTTTGAAACAGTGAAAAATGCGCTGATTGAGCAAGGTGTTTCTGCGGATAATATTGTTGCCCAAGGAAAAATTCCCGGGTATGCTGAAATTATTTATGGACTAGATATTTCTGAAGGCGATGATTTATTCTTAGATATTGATTTAGCCGCTGAAGAGGATGTCGATGTTATTGTTACGCGTATTCAAAACATTTTCTTTGAATTTGACCGTTATGATGTTTTGTCAGAATATCACGAAAATCTTGAATTGCTCGCTCAGTACATGTTAGATAATACAGATGCAGTAATTGAAATTGCAGGGCACACAGATGCAATCGGAAGTAATGAATATAATTATTTGCTATCTTACAGACGTGCAAAAGCAACCAAAGATTATCTGGTCGAAAAAGGAGTTTCACCAACTAGTTTGATTACGAAAAAATACGGAAAAACTGACCCGATTGCCAGTAATATGCTTGATGGACAAGACTATCCGGAAGGTCGTAAATTGAACCGTCGTGTTGAGTTTAAACCTTTAAAACAAGGAGCACGAGGAACACTTGTAGTTGATCCAATTGAAGTTGATGGTGAACTTGTTAGTAGTGAAGATCTTGTTGCACAACAAGTTGATTCTGACGGTGAAACCTTTACAATTCAGATTTTCGCATTGAAACAACGTCGCAGTATTGACTATTTTGATGATTTGATTGGTGTGAAAGAACATATCGGAGATGATGGTTTCTATCGTTATTATGTTGGAGAATTTAATACGCGTGCTGCCGCTGAAGCATCAATGCAAAATCTTAGAGATATGGGTTATCAACCGTTTATCCGTAAAATGAGTTTCTTTGAATAGAACTGAACTTGAAACAATAAATCAAAAAGCGAGTAGAGTTTCTTTGCTCGCTTTATTTATGCCTGTTTATTGCTGGTTGAATCTACGCTTGATTATGAAAAAACTAATACTTGTGAAAACGGAAACATTATTGTATATTCGAACTTAGGACAGAAACTTGTTGATTTGGAATTAAGCCAAAGTTTTGGTGTTATTAATATTAATTTTAGGAACTTATCGCCAGGCAACTATATTGTGGAAGTTACCGATTGCTATGGATTTATAAATATCCGTGAAAATTGCTGGTAAATCGGCACCCTACACACTTGAATTTAGTACGGGACAAGTTACAGATAGTATTTATTATCCAGCATGCTTTGTCTCTCAGGAAATTGGTTTAGATACGCTTGAACTTGAGTGCTTTGGCACTCCATATTTAGTAGATACCATTAGAGAAGCAACTATCACAAACCATGAATGGGGACATTGCATTGCTAAACTCATAGATTTCTACACTCCATCAGATGCGGGCTATTTAAATCTATATGTCATATTGACAGATGCTTATGGAGAAAACATTACATTAGCGGATGGATTAATGATTACAGATTGCCCAACTATATTAACTGAAAACGAAAGCGCTTCGCACTTCAGCTTTTATCCAAACCCCGCAACTAACAAACTTCACTTAGAAATCCTAAACCTAACACATCCCCAACAAGCCGAAATATACGATGCCCAAGGCAAGCTTGTTTTTACACAAACCATAAATGCAAAAACCACCACACTTGACATCAGCAATGTGAAACCAGGAAATTACATTCTTAAAGTTAACGGTATAAGTAAGGGGTTTACGGTGGTGCGGTGATAATCCGGTGGCTTCGAGATATTTCTGCCTTGGGGCAGAAATCCTCAGCCACCTACTTTATTTCGATATTGTAGGTGGCTGAGGGATTCGAGGAATGAGAATCGTCTCGAAGCCACCACCTCCGACCCCGAATGGGGTCGAATACACCTGTCAGCCAACTGGCTGAAATAATCCCGGATAAGGGAGATTGCCGACTGTAATCCAGGGGGTACAAACCCCCATAATGCCCTTTTGGGGATATGTGGCTTAATCCGATAGAAGGGTTTAGTACTTTCTTCAAACCCCGAAGGGGTGACATCATTGTAACCACGGGTGTAGTGAGAAAACTTGTTTTCTCAACGAAACCCGTGGGTACAAGATAATCAAGAAAACGCTTTTGGCGAGATTTTTGCTTTTTTTGCAAAAATCGTGACAAAAGGGGTTTTCTAAAATGAAATTTATTTCAACTTAGCAATCACTGCATCAGCCATTTCGTCGGTGCTAGCAGCTCCGTTTTCAATAACATCTGCTTTTCCTCGCATTTTCATCATATCATAGGTGCGAACTTTTCCTTCTTCAATTACTTCAGCAACTGATGCACGGATTTTTTTCGCATAATCATATTCTTTAATGAAATCCAGCATCATGCAAGCAGATTCAATCATTGCAATTGGGTTTACGATGGAAACATCATAATCAGCATATTTGGGTGCTGATCCGTGAGTTGGTTCAAAAACACTTATTCCTGTTTCTGCGTTATATTGTGCAGAGCATGCAAATCCTAAACCACCAATTAGTCCTGCAAATCCATCAGAAACAATGTCGCCAAACATGTTACCGGCAACAATTACTCCATAATCTTCAGGATTTTTCGTTAGCCACATCATTTGTGCATCAATGTTGGTATTGCGTACCCAAATATCCGGATAATCCGTTTTATGAAGCTCAAGTGCCATTTTGTACATCATACCTGACGTTTCACGAATTACATTTGGTTTTTCGCAAACTGTAATGTTGTCGAAACCAAATTCTTTAGCGTGTTCAAAGGCAGCACGAAGAATTCTTTCTGTTGCTTTTTTTGTGAATATACGAGTTGAAACAGAAATTTCTTCTTGAGGGACTTTGCCGAAATTCTTTTTGAATTTTGGATGAGACATTAATGCGTCATAAACAATTCCCTGAGGATTTGCCCATTCAACGCCTCCATACAAACCTTCAGTATTCTGACGGAAAATTGCAGCATTTATCATCGGCTCATCAATGTCGTTATTTGCACTGCGACGAATAAAGTTCAATGGATTTCCTTTGTAAGTTCTGCAAGGACGCAGACAGATGTCTAATCCGAAATGCTGACGTAAACCGACAATGGGTGAGGAGTAAACCAAACCTTTGTCTTTTAACTCAGGAACTAGCTGGTCAGCAGCTTCGTCTTTTGGTTTCGATGTAATCGCACCAAACAATCCGATTTTGTGTTTTTCAAGCAAATCAAGAGTTCGCTGAGGTAACGGATTTCCTTCTGTTTTCCAGAATTCCCATCCGATATCGCCTTCAACATAATCGGCTTCGAAACCGGCAGCATCTAATACTCTAATTGTTGCATCTAAGACACTACGACCGATGCCGTCGCCCGGTAAATTAACAATTGTACGTTTTGTCATAATATATTTATTTAAATTTTTCATAATTATTTTAAGTGTAAAAATAGCAGACAAATTAGATATTTCAAATTTTTTTGTTTTAAAGCATAAAAAAAACACACACAATATATTTTCGTGTATTTATTTTTGAAAGCTAGCACTTATTATCCATAAATTTGATGTTATTTTTAAGATAAATTTATCATTTTACTTGTTTGCAGATAAAAACTTAGATGTATATTTGCAGCCATTTTTAATAATTGAAAATGTTGAGTTATGGGTTTTATATCGAAAGAGAAACTATTTAGCTGGCAATGGTTTAAAGCACTTTTCCTGATTTTATTAGGGACTTTTATTATGGCTGTCGCTTTTGTGTATTTCATTTCGCCGTATAAATTAGTACCGGGCGGAACTTATGGTATTGCAATTGTGTTGCACCACTTATTTCATTGGCCTACAGGTTTTGTCGCGCTGGCAATTGATATTCCACTTATACTAATTGGTTTGAAAGTACTTGGCCCACGATTCGGTTGGAAAACGGTTGTCGGTGTCATTGCTTTATCCCAATTTGTGAATTTATTAATGTGGATACAGGGTGATGTTGCATTAGTTCCTGATGATGCATTATTGTCTTCAATCTTCGGTGGCGTAATTCTTGGTGCCGGATTGGGGTTGGTTTTGCGTGCAAAAGCAACTACTGGTGGTTCTGATATTATTGCGATGATTTTCTCAAAATATACGCGCCTGCCGATGGGACAGTTGCTCATTTATATTGATTCTGTAATTGTATTGGTCGGTTTGGCAGCATTTAAAGCATGGGAAATTCCGCTTTATTCATGGATTGTTATTTTCATTACAGGAAAAGTCATTGATTTGGTTGTTGACGGCGTATCTTATGATAAAAGCTTGTTCATTGTTTCTGAAAAACATGACGAAATTCGAGATAAACTGATTAATGATTTGAAGCGGGGTGGAACTTTCTTAGATGCTGAAGGAATGTATAACGGAAAGAAAAAGAAAGTGATTTTTACCGTAGTTAACCGCCGTGAGCTTACAATTTTAAAGGATTATGTGCAGCAAATTGATCCAAATGCATTTATAACTGTCAATGAAGCGCGTGAAATTCTCGGGGAGGGATTTAAGTCGTTGAAATCATCCATTGAAAAGGATAGTTTGTAATTAAAATGTTACTTTTGATGTATGTTATCAGATTGGCTCACATCATTTGATTTATATTCCTGGCAGATTTTTGGAATTCTTATCCTTGTTGGATTTTCGGTTGGGATTATTAATACACTTGCCGGTTCTGGATCTGTCATTATCTTTTCAATTTTAATGGCACTTGGAATTCCCGCACCAATGGCTAACGGCACATTGCGTGTTGGTGTTGTCATGCAGACTGCTACTGCTTCGTTTCGTTTTTTTAGAAATAATAAACTTGATTTAAAAAAAGGGCTTATCCTCGGAATTCCGATTGTAATAGGATCAATCTGCGGCGCATTGATTGCCGTGAATATGCCTCACGATTTATTTGAGAAAATTATTGGAGGCGTCTTATTGATACTTTTGTTTTTTATCATTTTCGATCCAAAGCGATGGATACAAGAACAACAGGAAAAATCCCAAAAAAAAGTGAGTCTATTACAAATTTTGATTTTTCTTTTCGTCGGAATGTATGGGGGCTTTGTGCACATCGGGGTCGGGATCTTTTTATTGTCGGCATTGGTACTTCAAGGCGGATATGATTTAGTGAAAGCAAATGCTTTAAAAGTGTTCCTTGTTTTATTGTATTCACCTTTTGCACTTGGTATTTATATCCTTGACGGACAAGTGGAGTGGGTACTGGGTTTAGTTGCTGCTATAGGAAATTTTGCCGGTGGATGGTTTGGCTCAAAACTGGCGATAAAAAAAGGAAGTAAATTTGTTCGTGGGTTACTAATTCTTGTAATTCTTGTGTTTTCAGGGCATTTACTCGGAATTTGGAAAGCGATTTTTTAAAATTTTATCCCCTGATTTTTCCCGGGTTATTTTTTAAATATGCTTTCCAAGAGGTGGCTTTTCCTGAAGTAAGCGGATTTTGTTTTTGATAAAAATGGCACATTGCTGCACCTAGGGCGTCGGTTGCATCTAAATATTTTGGTTGTTTTTCATATTTTAATATTCGTTGCAACATGGCAGCAACTTGCTCTTTTTCAGCATTTCCGTTTCCTGTGACTGCCATTTTTATTTTTTTCGGAGCGTATTCATGAATTGGCATGGAGCGTGAAAGTGCTGCTGAAATTGCAGCTCCCTGTGCACGTCCGAGTTTGAGCATCGATTGCACATTCTTTCCGAAAAAAGGCGCTTCAATTGCCAGTTCATCCGGGTGATATTGGTCAATTAAACTTTGTGTTCGTTCAAATATCTGTTTGATTTTTAAAAAATGGTCTTTATATCCGCTAAGGTCAATAATTCCGAGGGAAATTAATTTTGCTTGTTTTCCTTTGCAGATGATAACAGAATATCCCATGATATTTGTACCGGGATCCATCCCCATGATAATATATTCTTTGTTTGTCTTATTCATGCTAATTGTTTTGAAATACGTCGCTGAAGCAAAATGCCTCCGACAATTAATGCCAACCCGATTATCGTTGCCTCTGAAATTGGTTCATGCAGCACTAAGTTAATGAAAAATAAGGAAACAAAGGGTGAAAGGAATGCTAAATTACTGACAAGATCGGTACGATATGCAAATTGCAAGGCAGACATCCAAAAGAAAAAGGTAATTCCCATTTCAAAAATACCGATCCAAATACTTGGGAGCCAGGCTTCTAATTCAGTTGGGAATGTTTGTCCCGAAAAGGTGAAAATTAGGATAAGCATAGCGAAAGAAATTGAGAAATTAAGAAAAAGTTGAACGCTTTTGTCTAACTTGCTTTTTACCTGAAGCAACCAGTAAACCGCCCATGCAATAGAGCTGAGAATTGCTAAAATAATACCGGTAGTATCACTCTCTAGCCCTGTGCCGTCAAGATTTTGCAGAGAAATCACTAAAACTCCGCCAAAGCTGATTAAGAGTGTAAGAAAGGCTTTTATGCTGAGTTTTTGTTTTAAAAACGGAATTGCCAATAAGCTCAACATGACAGGCCAGGTGTAATTAAGCGGTTGTGCCATTTGTGCCGGAAGCCTGTCGTAGGCAGAGAATAACACAAGGTAATAAATGACCGGATTGATGGTTGCAAATAATATTGACCATAAAAAATCTCGTTTGCTGACTTTTTTTAATAAAGCAAATTTACCCTGAATTAATAAGATTATTCCGAGTACAACAGCGGCAACTCCTGCGGCAATGGTTAAAACTTGTACAACAGAAATTTCATTGAGTGCCAGTTTAAATGCTGGTGCCACAGTGGACCAACATAAAACAGAAAGTAGTGCGAACCCAATGGCTTTAGTCTGTGATTTCATTTGTAGGAGCTTTATCATCAAAATCGCCGCGCAGTGTTCTTAGTGAGTTTCTGGCTTCATTTATGAAAAGACTGCTTTTGTGCTGCAATAAAAATTGCGTGTAAGTTTGAATGGCTGCTTCGGAGTCATTGAGTTTGTGGTGATATATCCGACCGATATGAATGAGCGCATTATCGGCAAGAATTCCCCAGCTGTGATTTGTAACCACTTGATTGTAATAATCAATGGCATCTTCATAATTACCCAATCGTTCATTAATTAAGCCTTTTCGATATAAAACATCATCAATTAATTCGTTGGTCGGATAATCTGCTAAGACAGAGTCCAGAATCACTAAGGATTCTCCATAATTTCGTTTGAATTGATACAAATCAGCACGAGCAAATTGTATTAATGCTGACTGTAAGCTGTCTTCACTCAGATTTTCACTGATAAGTAAGCTCAATTCCATCGCATCATTGGCTATTAGTTTACTCGTACTTGCTTTCAGTACATCAAGTTGCGCTTTAGCCCATTCAAATTGTCCTGTGTAATATGCAAGTTTTGCTTTGCGGAATTTTGCTTCGGAGCCAATCGGATTTTGTTTATTTTGTTGCTCTACCTTTGCATATACCAGTGTCGCATCCCAAGGATTTTCATTTAAAAGATAAATATCTCCTTTTAGCAATCTTAGCTCTGCTTTGTCTTCTTGTGGAAGGCGTAGCGTTTCAGAAATTGAGTCAATTTTTGTTAAGGCATCTTCGGCTTTGTTTAGATAAAAAGCCTGGACTTGTGTCAGTAATTTTATAAGCGGATATTTTAATTTTCTGGGTGCTTCATCTGCTGTTGTTGAGATGAGTGTTTCTAAATCGTTGAGCGCATCCTGACTCGGATTAATGCTTTGTGTTGCCTCATTATACAAATGGTTTAGCTCAATTAATTTTGCATTGAAATAGTATGGTGAAACTTTTCCGTATTCATAAACTAATTCAAAACATTGTTTTGCAATTTTGTGTTTTTTATTATTTGCAGCGAGCTGTCCAAGTTCATAAAGCCGTTTGCCTTTTTCGTTAAATCGTTTGTCCAAAGCCTTCGCATGTTGAATTGCCTGTTGATATTTTCCTGTTTGTACATATTGCCAAATCAGCATTTCAGTGTAAACAGGATTGGACGCATTTTTTTGTATGCGTTCAATTAATTCAGATTCAATAGTCGGGTTCATGCTTTCATCAATATCATGCCTTGCAAGCGATTGAAGCCTTGTTTGTACTTTGTTTAAGTAAGCAGAATTTTTTCCGAGCAAATCTAAATATGCATCAATCATTTGATCATATTTTCTTTGCATAGCATATAGATTTGCTAACTCATAATAAAAGTTCTGATTCGCAATCTGTCTTTGCCCTGTTAGGTAGGTTTGTTCAGCTAACTCGTATTTTCGTTTGCGAATGAAATTGTTCGCAAGAGATTTAACCGAATTTGGGGTAATACTTCCTTTTTTGATTATATCCTGATAAGCCTTTTGTGCTTTATCTTTATTCCCTTGTAACTCATAAATGTAAGCTTGCTCGATTTGCAACTCAACATCATTGCTATTTTTGCGAATGGTTTTTCTTACGAACTTATCAGCTTCATCTAATTGGTCTGATTTTACAAGACTTTGGATATAATAGGTTCGGTAATATGTGTTTTTTCGCGCCTCATAGAGCTCAAGAAATATAACGGCAGCTTTCTCAAATTCATTATTCCGATAGTATTCAAAAGCCAATTGCGAGTTATTGTTTTGTGCCGATGTAATTACTGGAGAAAACAGCAAGGTGAATAAAAGACCTGCAAAAAGGAAAATATGTTTTTGTAATCGTGGCATTTATTCTTTCATTATTTCTTCCAGCGTTTTTAAATCGGCTTTATTATCACGATATTTATCAAAATGTGCACGAGAATGACTTATTCTGTCATCTACTTGATGCATAATGAATTGATATGCAGAATCTTCTCTTGTCAAGTATTCTTGTCTTAGTGAATCTTCCAACAATCGTTTTTTAATGTCATGATGCAGATTTGTGAGCTGTGTTTGCATTAATTCCAAATCTTTATTGATTTGCGGGAGATGTTTGTTTTTGAAATTGCCGAGCATTTTTTCTACTGACAGCATGTGATAGTATGCCTCCCAATATTCTTCTGCTTCAATTGGTAAAGTGTCTTCAGGGTTGGTTTTGAAATATTCTAAACTCATTTTAGCAGAGTCAAGATATGCTTTGACAGAATCTAACAAAGACCCATTAAGGGTTTCTTGAGCAGATTTACTATCTTCCAACATTGTTTCAATCTGTTTCAGGTCGGTTTTTTCTTCTTTGCTGATACAGGATGAAATCACTATGCTTAAAGTGATTGCTATGAAAATGATACGAGAAAACTTCATGACTTATTTTTTAGGGTTTTTAATAATATCAAATCCGGTATATTTTTGTAATACTTCAGGTATAACGATACCGTCCTCAGTTAAATTGTTTTCAATCAGGGCTGCCATAATTCGTGGAAGTGCAAGTGCGCTGCCGTTTAGTGTGTGTGCAGTTCTGAGTTTGTTCGTTTCTTTATCGCGAAAGCGCAATTTTAGTCGGTTTGCTTGATAATCTTCAAAGTTTGAGACTGAACTGACCTCCAGCCACCGGTCTTGTCCGGTAGAAAACACTTCAAAATCATAAGTCAATGCCGAAGTGAAGCTTAAATCACCACCACAAAGTAATAAAATGCGATAGGGGAGCTTGAGCTTTTTTAATAATTTCCCAACATGCAATTTCATTTGCTCTAATGCTTCGTAAGATTTGTCAGGATGTTCAATGCGAACGATTTCTACTTTGTCAAATTGATGAAGGCGATTGAGTCCACGGACATGTGATCCCCATGAGCCAGCTTCACGACGAAAACATGCTGAATAAGCAATGTTTTGTTTTGGGAGTTCCTGTTCGGGAATAATGACATCGCGGTAAATATTTGTTACAGGAACTTCAGCCGTTGGAATAAGGTAAAAGTGATCGGCTGTTACATCGTACATTTGTCCTTCTTTGTCTGGTAGTTGTCCTGTGCCGAAACCACTTGCCTCATTGACCATCAGTGGGGGTAATACTTCTTGAAATCCTGCGTTTTCACCTTCGTCTAAGAAAAAACTGATTAGTGCTCGTTGCAGTTTGGCGCCTTTTCCTTTATAGACAGGAAATCCGGCTCCTGTAATTTTTATTCCAAGCTCAAAATCAATAATATCATATTCCTCAATGGTTTCCCAATGCGGCTTTTTCAAGGATGGCTGAATAATTTCACCCCATTTGTCAACTTCCTGATTGTCCTCTTCTGACTTTCCGGGAGGAACTATTTTATTAGGGATATTCGGGATGTCAGCTAAAAGTTTAAGTCGCTTTTTTTCTAAAGATTTCAGGCTTTGAGTATTTTCCTGAATTTTGGTTTTTAAATCTCCGGTTTTTGCTTTAGCTGCTTGCGCTTCCTCGGTTTTTCCTTCTTTAAAAAGCTGTCCGATTGATTTTGAAATTTGCTTTTGTTCTGCAATGAAATTATCATTTTCAAACTGAAGTGCTTTTCTGTCATCATCAACTGCTAATAAGGTGTTAATAATATCTTGAGCATCAAAGTTTTTGATTTTTAAACGCTCAATGATTAATGCCTGGTTTTCGCGAATGAAATTTATGTTCAGCATATCAAATATGATTAAACTATTGTTTTACTTTCTGTGTCTTTTTTGAAATGTTGATGTCGTAAAATCAGACATTATGAATAGACACTAAAAAAAAATCTCTTGCTCTTTCCACAAAAATAGAAAAAACAAGAGATTTTTAAATGCTTTAGTTAAAGTTTATTTCTGTGCAACTTCTTCGATTGGCTCAACAGAAACATACGAACGATTATCTTTTTTCTTTTGGAATTTTACAACACCATCAGCAATAGCATATAAAGTGTCATCTTTTCCAATTTTAACATTTTTACCAGGATGATGTTTTGTACCGCGCTGGCGTACGATAATATTTCCTGATATGACGGTTTCACCACCAAAAAGCTTTATTCCTAATCGTTTGCTTTCTGATTCACGACCGTTTCTTGAACTACCAGCTCCTTTTTTATGTGCCATAATGCTTAAATTTTCTTATGCGTCAATACTTTCAATCTGCAATTGAGTAAATTGCTGACGATGACCGTTAGATTTTTGATATCCTTTTCTTCTTTTTTTCTTGAAGACTAAAACTTTATTGCCTTTTACATGCGATAAAACTTTTGCAGTAACCTTTGCATCTTTAACTTCAGGTTTACCTACTTTATATTTTCCATCATTCTCGAAAAGGAGAATTTTATCAAATACTACTTTGTTGTCTTCTTCTTCCTCTAAGCGATGTACAAAGAGTTTAGAGTTGTTCTCAACTTTAAATTGTTGTCCAGCGATTTCTACTATTGCGTACATTGTTTTTATTTTAAAAAGTCCTTTAACAGATTGGAATGCAAAAGTATAAAAACTTTTCGAGAAAAAAAGCATTCCTGTGAATATTTTTAAAAATCCGCTTATGATAATTGGAAATTAAGGCGTAAACCAAGTTTGAACCAGCGTCCCGGTAATTGAATCCCGCCTATTTCATTGACTTTTACATCAAAAAGATTAGCACATTCGATAAAAACCACTTGTGATTTCCATTTGTAGCTTAAAGAAATATCTGTTAGGATATTGTGTCCGTATTCAATTTCTTGATCACCACTTGTGAAACTCCCTGCTCTATCATGATAGCGAATTGCCCAGCTGATGCCAAGTCCTGTGTCAGATAGTTTATGTTTTGCCTGAAAAAGTACCTGATGTTTTAAATAATCTAATGCGTAAGCAGAGATGTATGTATCAGATGTTTTTGATTTTATTAGTCGTGTGTAGTTTATATTGACAGATTCTATCCACGTTTTAAAAAATGCAAGTTGACTTGTGTTGATTTGTATCCCGATTTCTGCACCTGTGGTGTTAAGTTGTGTGTGATTCATGCATGTGTATTTTTCGTCATCAGCTTGTTTAACCCAATCAATTGTGTTTTTGCCGATTAAATGAAATGCTTGAATCTGTGCGGTAAATTTACCTTTGCGATAGTAGCTGCCAATTTCAATATTTATTGCGTTTTCGGGTAATAGCTCTGGATTTCCGATGTTTGTTGGGCCGGAATAATACAAGTCGGTAAAACTCGGCAATCGCATGCTTTGATTTACTGCTGCCCAGCTGCTGAAATTATTGCTGAATTTGTACTGCACACGCGCTCCACCGTAGTGTTTAAGTCCGTAGTTATCTGTGTAATGCAGTAGTCCGCTGACCCCAAAAATGAAATTTGAAAGCGCTACCGATTGAAAGGATGCCAATAAATTAATCTGATCCCGAATTGCTTGTTTTGTGAATTGTGTTGATTCTTGTGCTTCTTCGGGTTGGATATATCGGGCTTTGCCAAGGACATTACTTAGAATTTTTTCATGTTGATGATTGATTCCAAGATGAAAATCGCCGAGAATGTTGCTTGTTTTTATGTCGGTAAAGTATCCGAGCACTTGTGTTTTATGATAATTATGTCCTGCATAATAATTCCATGGTGCATAAATTCCGGAGACAAATTTTGCCGTGTCATTATTGTGAATGAAATATGTTCCGTTTTCTTGAAACTGCGACTCCCTAAACAGCTCAAATCGATCATTGTGTTGACGGAAATATAATCCCGAATTCAATTTTATTTTTCCGATTTTTTTAAGTTTTAGACTTCCGAAACTGCTATTTATGGCCTCAAATTGGTGTGGATATTTGTCTGTGTAAAATGACTGTGCCCCAAATTCCTTACCGACATGACTTGCTTGCAGTGCAATCTTGAGTGTTTTATTAATAGGAATTGTACTATGCAAATAGGCTTTTGCCATTTGAAAATCTGTGTTTTCTGCATGTCCGCTTGAGGATTTTCTTGCAATTGCTGCATGATGCTTTGCTTTTCCGGTGTTAAAATCGATGGCGGTACTTATATCGGCATATTGATGTTGTCCGCCGGCTAGCCAAATTCTGATGTGTTTTTTTTGTGAGTGAAGATTCTGAAAATTCAGTGCCCCGTTGTACATTCCGTTGCCGGCTTGTTGTGATGTCCCTGGGGTAAAACGTTGAATTTGTGTGATACTGATTGTCGGAATCGGTAAGTTTAAATTGTGGTGACCGGTTTGCACATCATTTAAAGGAATGCCGTTAAGTAAAATCCCTGCTTGTTCCGGATTTCCTCCTCGGATACTGATGTCTCCTTGTACTCCGTGAATTCCACGCTGTCGGATATCAGTACCGGGAAAATCTTCAGCTAGCTCCGAGGCGTCCTGCACTGCGCTTTCTGTCAAGCGAATGCTTTGTTGAGGAACACCTGAAAGCCCCATAAAGATATCGGGTTCTGATGTCACAATTTCAACCTCAGGTAAGGTGTCTGCGTCTTCGGAATGCGTGTTTTCTTGCTTTTCCTGTGCTATCACCGGTTGTGTTAACAGGTTGTAAGTCATTAAAATCACTCCGATGTGTATAACTTTTCCCAATGATTGATAGACAGCATAGCCTTTTCTACTCCATTGCTTGAAGTGAAAAGTTTTTTTTGTGTTTTGTGTTTTTGTTGCCATGTTTTGCGTTTTAAATTGGCTGTAAAGTTATAATAAAATCTTATTGAATGGGTATTTCTTGTTATTCTACTGAAAATTCAATTTGTAAATAATAGAGTTGCATTTGATGGTTGAATTTGCGATTGGTTGTCTTGTGGCAGTTGTTTTGTCCACAGATTTCACAGATTGGCACGGATTGGTTGTCTTGTGGCAGTTATTTTGTCCACAGATTTCATAGATTGGCACGGATTGGTTGTCTTGTGGCTGTTGTTTTGTCCACAGATTTCACAGATTAGCACGGATTGGTTGTCTTGTGACAGTTGTTTGTCCACAGATTAGCACAGATTTCCACAGATGGGATGTCTTGTGACAGTTGTTGGTGATTTATCCGTTTTTTTAGTGTCTATATCTGTGGATACTTCTGCGCGTTTACATCTGTGATAATCTGTGCCAATCTGTGGACTCCTTCTATGCGTCTTCATCTGTGATAATCTGTGCCAATCTGTGGACCCCTTCTATGCGTTTTCATCTGTGCCAATCTGTGTAAATCTGTGGATACTTCTACGCCTTTTCATCTGTGCTAATCTGTGTAATTATTTTACCATTCTTTTGTATTCAAGGCTTTCAGCTCCGAAATTAATAAGTAGACCAATTTTCTTTTTTGTAGCAGTTAAATAATTTAGTAATTGAGATTGATGCGCGCCTGTGAATTCAGATAGAGCTTTTAACTCCACAATAATATCTTCATAGCATATAAAATCGGCAATATATTCTTTCTTTAGCTTAATATTTTTATAATATATTTCAATTCTTTTTTCACGAACGTACGGGATATTCCGTGAAGTTAGTTCGATTTCCATAGCCTCCTGATAGACAGCTTCTAAATAACCGTGTCCAAGCTTGCTGTGAACTTCCATTGCAGCTCCGATAATATTATATGTTTCCTTTTTGTTGTAAAATGGTTTTGCAATATCCATTGATTCAATATTGTTGATGGTTCATATTCTATAACTCTAATTATCTATTTTCATCTGTGCCAATCTGTGGACCCCTTCTACGCGTTTTCATCTGTGCCAATCTGTGCTAATCTGTGGACCCTTTTGTTTCTTCATCTGTGACAATCTGTGTAAATCTGTGGACCACTTTTGTTTCTTCATCTGTGACAATCTGTGTAAATCTGTGGACCCTTCTACGCGTTTTCATCTGTGTAAATCTGTGGACCACTTATAGTTCCCCCTGTGTTTTACATCCCGCATAGTTATATATTAATTATTCTTATAATGTGTAATTTATAAAAATAAGTATTTTTGTAAAAATAGCAATAATATTTAAAGTAGGCAATACGTATGTATGAATTTTAACAATAATTAGTAATGAGACATACTTTTTCTTATTTTTGCCAGTTATTGATAATAATAAGAAAATTAGAAATTGAAACGATTAATTAGCATAATTATATTGTTGAGTTTGGCGCAATTAGGATTTTCCCAATCACGGATGCCTGAGAATTTACCGAAACTTGATTATCAACCGGCACATTTTGGGTATAGCTTGGGATTAAATGCCATGGATTTTACTTTTAAACCATCTTCTGAATTTTATAGTTTTGATACGGTTTTTGGAGTTGAAAATCAGCGATATGTGGGTTTCAATATTAATATGATTGCTAATTTAAGACTGACTAATTATCTGGATGTTCGTTTTCTTCCTGGATTGAATTTTGGACAGCGAAATTTGGAGTATAAAATTATTGAAAACGGCGTTTATCGAAAGCATACAATGCGAATAGAATCTACGTTTTTAGATTTTCCATTTGTTTTAAAATATCGTGCGGAACGGTATGGGAATTTTCGCCCATTTTTGGTAGGTGGTGCTTCTGTTCGCTGGGATTTGGCAGCACAGCGAAAAATTGCGACTGAAGAAAAACCCAAGATTCGGCTAACTCGATTTAATCCTTATTATGAAGTTGGTATTGGCGTGGATTTTTTCCTAGAGTATTTTATGTTCGCCATTGAAGTAAAAGGTTCATTCGGGATGTTAAATAACGTTGTTTACGACGATTCAGAGTTTACAAGAATTTATGACCGACTGGATTCTAAAATGTTAATGATTTCTTTTCATTTTGAAGGAGGAAAAATTGATCGGATTTCTTGGTTTAACAAATAATTCAAATAAAAAATTTATAGTTTATGTTAAAACATGCGGATATTAAATGCTCTGCCAAGCATATTAACGATACAGATTATGTTCGTCGTCGAATTGCAGAACAAATTGATGTGAAACCTGAAGATATTGGGGAAGTACGTGTTGTTAAGCGCTCGATTGATGCTCGTTCTAAAACAGTTCAGTATCATGTTAAAACGGAATTTGTTTTTGGTGATGATGAATTGAATTATAGACCGGAAATGTATAAAGGACAGAGTGTTAAGGGGTCAGATTCTGTGCATATTATCGGAATGGGACCGGCTGGAATATTTGCTGCATTACGTTTAATTGAGCTTGGGAAAAAACCTATTTTATTTGAGCAAGGGAAACCTGTTGAGGAAAGAAAAAAGGATATAGCCAGCTTACATCGCGAAGCAGTACTGAATGCGGATTCGAATTATGCTTTTGGCGAAGGTGGTGCTGGAACTTATTCTGACGGGAAACTTTATACTCGCTCTAAAAAGCGTGGTGATCGAGATTTTGTACTCGGAGTTTTGCATCAGTTTGGCGCTTCAAGAGATATTTTAATTGATTCGCATCCACACATTGGTACAGATAAATTGAGTGGAATCATTAAAAATATCCGTAAAGCCATTTTAGATGCTGGTGGTGAAATTTATTTTAACACAAAAATTGTGTCAATCAATGTAAATGCAGGGGCAATACAATCAGTATCTACTCATTCAGGGGATCAGATTGATGTTAAACAGTGCATTCTTGCAATGGGACATTCTGCTTCTGATATGTATCAATGGTTTTTTGATAATAATTTTCCGTTAGAGGCAAAACCTTTTGCTATGGGTGTTAGGGTTGAACATCCGCAAGAGTTAATAAATAGAATTCGATATCGACATTCAGTAAAGAATCCGTTTTTGCCACCGGCAGAATATGCTGCTGCTGTGCAAACAAAGGATAGGGGAGTTTATACTTTTTGCATGTGTCCAGGAGGTAGTATTGTTCCCGCAATGACCGAAGATCAAGCAATTGTCGTAAATGGGATGTCCAATTCACAGCGTAATTCAAAATGGGCAAATTCTGGTTTAGTTACTGAAGTTAAGCCAAAGGACGTTTATAAATTAACTCAAGATGAGTCGCCATTAGCAGGATTAAAATTTCAACATTCGATTGAGCGTTTAGCTTTCCAAAATTCTGGGGGAGGAATTTCTGCTCCAGCCCAGCGCATGGTGGATTTTTGTGAGGGAAAAGTTTCTTCCGACTTGCCGGAATCTTCTTATACAGGTGGATTAGTTTCTTCTCCTATGCACTTCTGGTTGCCTGAATTTATGACAAAGGCTTTAAAAAGCGGAATGCCACAGATGAATAAGAATTTACGGGGCTTTTATACGAATGAAGCTGTACTTGTTGGTGTTGAAAGTCGAACTTCATCGCCGATTAGGATTCCACGAGATAGGGACACATTTGAATATACCGGTTTTTCTGGCTTGTATCCTGTTGGTGAAGGGGCTGGTTATGCCGGCGGAATCGTATCCTCTGCAATTGACGGACTAAATGTGGCAGAAAAGATTGGAAGGTAAAAAAACGAGCTTGCGAAGGAGAGAACTTGCGAGCGGGCGATGAAAAATCGAAGACGCATAAAAGCGAATATGCGTGGAGGCGAGAATTTCGATTTCAGCAGTCTGCATGCAGTTTAGCACAATTTTCCCCCTAACACATCGCCCTTAGCTCCTAAACCCTGTTTCCTAGCACCTGCTATCTGCCTCTATTCGAGTGTTTCCACATTAACTGCTTGTTTCACTAATTCGTCATTATGATTTATTTCCATAATAATGCCTGGAACATCCGTGAAATAGCTGTGAGTATAGGTGTAAAGTCTATCTTTTTTAATTCGCTTGGGTTTAAAATACCATATCGAATAAACATCCTCTGCATTTTCCAAAATGATATTTTCACATTGAATACCACAAATCGCTTTGCTTTTTGCTGTAAATGCTATTGAAAAATTCGGATTATAAAGCGTGTCAATTGCTTTCCGTTTTTCAAATTGATCGAAACTCGAAAAGACCTTATCCGTATTTGCATAGTTCTCATAAAATTTTGAGGTGCTGGTAATCATTTTTTTCTTAAAATTAACATCAACTTGCATTCGATAATCAGCAATTAAAAATTCATAACGACATGCCTCATTCGAAAAATAATTGCTGGTTTTGTAATCTTTTGTTGCTGCATAGTTGAGATAGGTAACCTGAATTTGTTTTGATTTGCTTATCTCATCAGAAATAAAACCTGAACAGAGAAAAACGACGAATGCAATTATTGTAATATTTTTCATAATATAAAATTATAAACGTGAAACAAAATAAGCTAGAGAAGAAAATGCAGATGATTCAATACAAGCATTATGTGCTTGCATTATCAGTCTCGGATTAAAATCTGGATTGGATGTTAATTCTTGCATGCAATCTCCGTAGGAAATGGCATCAACAATTGCCATTCCAGCAACGATGCTATTAAATGGCAACCTGTTTTTTTGAAGTCTGGAATCCCAAAAATTATAGCTATCGATAAATATAATCCCTGTCGATATAATTGTATAATAATCTATTTCACTCAAACTATCAATATTTAAATCTTTAATGTAATCTTCCACCTCGAGGAACAAATATTCAACATTGTCACAATCAGAAATTTCCTCATCAAGGAATAATAAAAAGTCATAAAAGGAGTCAGAAATATTTCCTGTTATTCTTCTTTCTTCGGCATAACCTTTTATAGTTTTATCTAAAATATAACAATTATTATAATCTATATTGAAAGTGTCATTACTTAAAACACAATTCACAATTGAATCAAATATTAAAGTGTCAATTTTATCTAATCCTACAATGTTTTCATATGTTTCGATACAAAAATTATGTAAGGATCCAGCATCATGTGGAGCTTCTATATTATCTTTATTATGGTTAATAAATGATTGAGATGTGAAATTTTGGTCATGACTAAGTATATCATCATTTTTACAACCAACTAGCCCAATTATAGTAAGAAGAAAGATGGATAATAATACTCTTGTTTTCATAATAATCTTATTTGTAAATTACTTATATTCACGCTGCTAAATAAAAAAATGAAATTAATTTTCTCATTAGTACAAATATATATATAATATATCATAATTGTAAAATTTTGTTGAAGAGAAACTAAAATTTTCGATTGCAATTGCATAAAAAACGCCGGAGAAATCCAGCGCTTCGTTCAAAATTAACAGTACTTTAGGGCTTATAAAAATCAATCTTTAATCTCAGTTTTTGCGAGATACCAGTCAATCATTTCATAAGTGCTTTTCTCGCGTTCAGCCATTGCTTCTA
>JAYEFQ010000118.1:0-11433 GCA_034658655.1 Bacteroidota bacterium | reverse complement strand
ATTTTTTTATTTTCTTTCACTGTTGTCTGGTAAAAATATAATGATGAACTAAAATTAATGAGATTCTTCACCGCTGGCTAGCGGTGAGAAATCTCTAAGTATTAAGTTTCACAAAGTTTTACCGGACAACAATGATTTTTTTCGTAAATTGCAAAGATTGTTTTTAACAAAAACTACCAAAATATCGTGTGTAAATAATTTAGTAACTAAAAAAATTTACCTATTTTAGTGCTATCGAAGATTCAACCAACAAATACAACTATTATTAAATAGAGCCTTTTATTTTAATTAAATTTAAACGCGTACAATTATGAGAACAAAAAAATGGCATGTGATATATATTTTGTTAGTTATAATCTTGGTTTCATTCGCATATTTGAATCATTTTCACAATGCATTTCATTTTGATGATTTTCATACGATTGTCAATAATCCACACATAAAAGAATTGAGTTTTGATAAGGTAAAAACATATTTTACAGATGTATCCACTTTCAGTAACATGCCTACCAACCAAGGGTATCGTCCAATTGTAACGCTTAGCCTTGCCATCGATTATTTTATAGCTGGTGAAATGAACCCGTTTTATTTTCATCTGAGCATGTTTTTTTGGTTTATCGTCCAACTGATATTCATGTTTTTTTTATTTCGATATCTGCTCAGGAAAGTTTCCGATTTTTGGGGTATTTCGCTTATCGTTTTTTTCACTGTCCTGTGGTATGGATTGCATACGGCCAATGCTGAAACTATAAACTACATCATCATGAGGGGTGATAGTCTTTCCACCATGCTTATTATTGTGGGCTTGTACCTGTATGTCCAATACAAATCAATACGGAAATACGGATTATATCTAATCCCTGTTGTGTTAGCCATTCTGACAAAACAAACAGCCGTAATGTTTTTTCCCATACAATTTGTGTATGTGTTGTTGTTTGAGCAAGATGCAAGCCTTTATAATTTATTCAATAGAAAAGGAGTTTTTAAAAATACCTTTGTAAAAACCCTGCCTTCTTTTTTGGTTTGTTTGGTGTTTGGATACATTGTTTTTGTCATGCAGCGCGATGAAGCCATGGTTGAAATTTCAAATATAGAATATATGATTACCCAGCCTTGGGTAATGCTGCGATATTTTGTGTTGTTTTTCTTTCCGGTCAGTTTATCTGCAGATACTGACTGGCAGGTGTTTCAAAGTGTTTTTGATGTGCGGGCAATCGTAGGAATCGTTTTTGTTGCCAGCCTTATAATATATGCATTCAAAACATCAAAGCAAAAAGAAACCCGCCCCATATCCTTCGGAATATTGTGGTTTTTTCTGGCGTTGATGCCCACCTCCAGTTTTATTGCATTGACACAGGTAACGAACGACCATAGGATGTTTTTTCCTTTCGTTGGTCTATCCTTAGCTGTTGTGTGGAATATTGCCCTGATTATAAAAAAACATGAAGCCAAAATCAAATCAAAATACTTATTTAAAATTCTAATTATTGCAGTGCCTGTTATTGTTCTGGCATTAAATGCTTATGGCACTTATAAGCGTAATCAGATATGGTCTTCTAATGAGTCTTTATGGTATGATGTTACCGTTAAGAGCCCGCGTAATGCCAGGGGTTTGATGAATTACGGGTTGGTTAAAATGGAACAAGGGAACTATAAAGAAGCACTGGAATATTTTAATAAAGCACTATTGCTGGAGCCGGATTATTTTTATTTGCATATTAATTTGGGCATATTGAAGAACGCCATGGGTAAGCCGGATGAAGCTGAGGCACATTTTAAGCGTACACTTAAGTATTTATCTCAGGCCAGTCCGTCATATTACTATGCACGATTTTTAAAATCACAGGGAAGGATTGACGAAGCTATCAACCATTGCAAACGCAGCATAAACATTAGTTATTCGCACATGCAGGCAAGGCACCTACTGATGGATCTATATTTTCATAAACAGGAAAAAGAACATCTGATTAAGCTGATTAATGAAACCCTAGAAATCAATTCAGGTGATGCTTTTGCGAAAGCAATGCAGGAAAAAGTCAAAACCATTGGACAAAGCAAATTAGAGCAATTGAAATCCACAGCCCAGCATCAACCCTCCCCTGAAAATTATTTGAATCTGAGCCTTGAATATTATCATCACGAAATGTATGAAGCATGTATTGAAGCATGTTATAAAGCACTTGAGATTAAATCGGATTATGCACTCGCTTATAACAATATCTGCAGTGCTTACAACAGGCTGGGAGAATACGAGAAAGCCATTGAAGCCTGTGAAAAAGCGTTGTCAATCAATCCTGAGTTTCAAAGAGCAAAAAACAACCTGAATCATGCGTATAAAATGCAAGCTAATTAGAGTTCGTCCATTTACTCTGTACTCACTCTCTTAACTGTAATTCTGATGAGCTCGGTGAATCATCTGTGTTTTTTTCCTACGTGTCCAACTCCCTTTAATTTTTCTTTGCGAAACTTTGCGCTACTTTTCCATACGCGTCAAACTCTTTTCATTTCTTAGCGCCCCTTTGCATCTTTGCGAACCTTTGCGTTACTTTTCCTGCGCTACTTTTCCTTACGTGTCAAACTCCTTTTAGTTTTCCTTTGCGAAACTTTGCCCCTCTGCGAAACTTTGCGGTACCTTTTTCTACGTGTCAAACTCCGTTTAATGTACCGTCAAAGAATCGTAAAGATAAAACAGAGTGAGTGTGAGCGCGAGTAATGAGTTTACTTAGTGTCCGTCCATAATGTCGGATTTACTCACAATATTAATTAATTTAAGCGGTGTTTTCACCAGCCGGCGGACAAGCTGTGATATCGCTTCGCTAAATTCTACGTTATGCCTACCGGCAGGCAGGCAGGATCGCAAAAGCACGATAGCACGAGATGTAAAGGAATAATACCCAAAAAAGGGCATCCCTGTTTAGGATACCCTTTTCTAGTGAATTTTATCAAAATCTCAATTAATACACAACCGTTACAATTCCAGTAAGTGGTTTTAAGCCATTATACAATTTCACTAAATAAAGGTATGAACCTGCTGGTACTTTTTCGCCATCAAGTGTGGTTCCATCCCAAGGATCATCTCCTTGTTGTGCTGAATAAACAATTTGTCCCCAACGATTATAAACAGATACAACCGCATTTGGAAATCTATCAAGGTTTTCAATAATCCAAGTATCATTATTATTATCCGCATTCGGAGTAAAAGCATCGGGGATTCTAATGCACTCTTCTGGAACATCAATTAACGTAATTCCACTCAAGTTAACAGAACACCCATCTTCATCAATAATAGAAATCTCAATTGTCCCCTCATAAAGCCCAGTTAAATACGGCATACTTGTACTAACCCCATCCCAGACATATTCATATGGTTCATTTCCACCTATCACAGAAATCTCAATAGCTCCATCATTATTTCCAATACAACTTGGGTGAGTCACTTCAAAATCAACAAGTATAGGAGATGGTTCCTGTATCATAATCAAAGTATCAAAATTACAGCCATTGGCATCGAAAACATCTAAATGATAAAATCCCTCAGAGATATTTGTCAAACTGCTTTGATTAGATATTACGTTATCCAAACTCCATTCAAAGGTATAAGGTGTTTCTCCTCCGAAAGGAATTGCATGAATTTCACCATCATTTGCATCATAACATGACACATTTTCTTTAGTTACATTTGCTCCTAAAGCCCTATCCGGTTCTTCCACTTGATTGGTAAAAACCTCAGAGCAACCATTGGCGTCAGTTACATTAATTGTATAATATCCACCTGAAAGGTTCTCAATAAGGTAAGTATTTTCAGAAATCACATCAGAACCTAAACCCCAATCAATTGTAAAATCAGGAGTTCCTATTGAAACTGATACTCGAATTGACCCATCAGAGGCACCTCTACAAGATACATGAGATTCAATAATTGACTCAGCAATAAGCTCTCCCTCACTTTCAACATCTAAAGTAACTTGAGCTTCACATCCATTTGCATCAACGACAGTAACTGTATAATTTCCGACGGGTAAATTTCCTGCATAGCCTTGATTTACACCAGAAGCATTAGAAGGCCAAATATAATTATATGGAGAAGTTCCCCCATTTGCATTCACCTCAGCAGAACCTGCAGTTTGACAATTCTGATTTTCAATGGATACAATCGCTAATTCTAAAAGCTCGGGATGAATTAATTCTATATCAAGCAAGTTAGACACACAGCCATTTCCATCCTGAATCATAGCAGAATAAGATCCGGCGCACAAATTTGAAAAAACAGCGCTTGACTGACCCGAAGTGCCTCCATCAATAAAATACTCAATCGGACTAGCAGCTCCTTGTGGATTAATTTCAATTTCTCCATCACAAGATTCAAAACACAAGGGGTCACTCGGGTTAATGGAAATCGTTGGATTTAGGTTTACAGTAAGCTGTGTTGTCGCTTCGGCTGAGCATCCATTACTATCAGTCACAAGTAAAGTATATATTCCATCGTTAATACCTGTTGAATCTGTATCAATTGCAGGAGACTGAACTGATGAACTAAATCCAGCGGGACCTGACCATGAATAACTGCTCATACCATCAGGTTCAGCATTTAAATTCGCCGATACACCAGCACAAACCGGTCCTGTATTAGAAGCTGTAGGTATAGGATTGGGATTTACTACAATCGTTAAATCAACTTCATTGGCACATTCTCCGGATGTCGGAGTAAACGTATATGTTGTTGTAGATATATTATTTATTGACGGCGACCATGTTCCACTAATTCCATTTGTAGATGTTGTTGGTAAAGCAGAAATCGTTGCTCCTGCGCAAAATGGCCCTACAGGGTCAAACGTTGGATCAACCGATTGTGTAATATCTATTATAAGTGTCGCATTTGTAGCACATTGCCCTGCCGTTGGGGTAAAAGTATAAGTGGTTGTACTTGCATTATTAACTACAGGCGACCATGTTCCACTAATTCCATTTGTAGATGTTGTTGGCAAAGCAGAAATCGTTGCTCCAACACAATATGGACCCACACCATCAAAGGTTGGAACAGTTTGTGACGTAATCGTAATTGTCAAAGTCGTTGTTATTGCACATTCTCCTGCTGCAGGTGTAAATGTATAAGTTGTTGTTGCAGTATTATTTATTGCAGGCGACCAACTTCCTGTAATTCCATTTGTAGATGTCGTTGGCAGAGCCGGAATAGCATCCCCATCACAATAAGGACCAACAGCATTAAAGGTTGGCGTTTCCTGTGGTGTAATATTAATTGCCAATGTAGTTGATAAAGCACATTGTCCAACATCAGGAGTAAAAGTATAAGTGGTAGTTGCAGTATTATTTATTGCAGGCGACCAACTTCCTGTAATTCCATTTGTAGATGTCGTTGGCAATGCCGGAATACTTGATCCATAACAATAAGGACCAACAGCATTAAAGGTTGGAGTAACATTTGGGTTGATAACCACATCGGTTGTTACAGGATCACTCACGTCACCACCATCAGTAATAACTAAAGAATATGTTCCTGTATATGCGGTGGTTACATTAGGGATACTTGGTTCCATAACAGAAGAAGTAAATCCATTAGGGCCAGTCCATGCGTAAGAAACAGTAGGATCAGGTGTACTGACACTTAATTGTAAAGTTTCGCCTGCACAAAGCGGCCCGTTATTTGAAATTGGTGGCGCAATAATGCCACAATTCGTTGTCCCACTACCCCCTGTTTGACTAAATGAAATATTTGTTACAACATTTGCGTAGTTTGTAATCAACAAAATATAAACTTCACCAGACTGAGTTCCTGTCAAATTACAGGTTTCAGTGGCAGCAGTAGAATATGAACAATCAACTCCAGAATTTGACATTAAATCGGTAGCACACCCTTCACTTAATGAATTAAACGGACCCCATGCGATAAAATCCACATCGCCACCACTGGAAATAAAAATATCAATATCTCCGGCTTGATCAATTTCCATCCAGTACCATGCTGGGTTTGGGGTAGAACCCAAACAACCAACAGAGCCCAAACCAGATACATTTGTACTTGCAGGGAATGTATAAGAATCACTTGTACAGAATGGCAAAGCACCTTCACAATTATCAGAACTGCCTCCACCGCAAGAAGTACATGCCCATTGTAGAGTCATACAAGTAGAATTCGAGTTACATGAATACTGACTTACTAAGACAGTGACAGTTCCTGAAAATGTAGCTGTCCATGTAATTGTAGATTGATATCCACAGTCATCATCATTATATGCCAAACTTGTACCACAACTACTACCTGAAAACAAAGTTAACTGTGTATCAAAATCACTATCACCACAGGTTGTCCACGTGTAGGTTTCACCGCTGGTTACGCTAAAATAAGCATAATCTCCACCATACATACATGTACTAACAGTTGTCAATGAAGAAGTTGTCGTGGAAGAAGTTCCTGATGGGTAATTAGAATCACAGTTAGAGCATTGTGATTGGGCTGTGATTGCCCAAAACAACAATATAAAAATCCCCCCTAAAATTATAAATTTGCGTATCATAATTGATTGTTTTTTAAAATTTTATCGTACTTGGATTCCAACAGTATTTAAAGCATCAATCACATCTGTCTCAGATGTATTTTTCAACACACCGAGTTTACATTCAGATTCGTTTCCAAAAGCAACATATTGTATAAAATCATACTCAAGAAGCTCATTTTTAGCTTTATCATTATCTATCTTATTACTCTGCAATGCTAACTCAAAAATCAGAATATCAAATTTCTTAACATTCACCTTTTTTTCCTGCATAAAATCATTAAATGCAGTATTTGCCCGTTGAATCATAGATTCTATATCCTGTTCAGAAAAATTCACAGTGGACGTAATCATACACTTTCCCGGAATTTCTGAATCATAAAAACGAAACATCTTAATTGCATCAATCTGCTTAACTTCTTTTTCAAAGCAGGAGCGTACCTGAGGTGAAATATTGCCATCTAAAAACAGATAGCTTGTTTTTGTTCCATCATCATAGGTTTTTGAAGACTCAATGGTATAATTCTCTATTTGAGAAAACCCTAAACTTCCAATGAGAAAAAGGACTGAAAACACTAATAAATTTTTCATAGCACTCTGGTTTATATTATTCTAATTGTTTTTCACAACATAATTCGAGTAATAAATAAAAAGTAGCTGTAGTTATGATATTCGACTTCACACACTTTGAATTATATAAAAAATCACTTTATTCGCCGACTTCAACATAAAATTCAAAAACCACACAAGCTTTTAACAGAGCAAACAAACTGTAGTAATTTGAACGACGACTATCCTTTAAATCTATCTTGCGCTAAGATACGAATATTTATTAACATAAACCATAATTTTATCAACAAATTTAATGAAATATTTTTTTTAAAGATTTGAAGGAAGCACAATTAATTAAAAACCGAAGGAATAATAAATTAAGTTAGCGCCCATTTTAAGGGCTTTCAAGCGGGTTTCATAAGTATCTCCATGTACAGCTTCATCTTCCCAGCCATCACCTAAATCTGTTTCATAAGAATAAAATAAAATTAAACGTCCTTCATGGAAAACGCCGAACCCTTGGGGTGATTGATTGTCATGTTCATGAATTTTAGGAAGACCTTTCGGAAAAAAGTATTTACAATTATATATTTCGTGAGAAAATCCTATTTCTACAAGTTCTTTCTCAGGAAACAATCGTTTTATTTGTGGGCGGATATATTGATCCATCCCATAATTATCATCGACATGCAAAAAACCGCCTGAAAATAAATAATTTCTTAGATTTTCAATTTCAAAATCAGAAAACACAACATTTCCATGTCCTGTCATATGCAAAAATGGATAATTAAAGATATCCGGGCTTCCTACTTCAACAGTTTCTGGCTCTGAGTATATTCCTGAGCCCAAATTATCATTCACAAACTGAATTAAATTTGGTAATGATGTTGGATTTGCATACCAGTCACCACCGCCTTTGTATTTTAGCAATCCAATACGCAGATTTTGATTTTCCTGACTTAAAGCAGCCAAAGAAAAAAAGATAAGTAACAAATATATAGAAAATCGTTTCATTGGTCAAATTTACAAATTTGTGATGACAAACCCAGAAATAAAGCATAAAAAAAGCCACTCCCGAAGAAGCAGCTTTAATAAAATTATTTAGAAAATATCTATGAACCAAGTGTTGCAACCATTACCGCTTTAATTGTATGCAAACGATTTTCGGCCTCATCAAACACGATAGAATATTCTGATTCAAACACTTCATCAGTTACTTCCATTTCACCAACACCAAATTTCTCGGCGATTTCTTTTCCAACGGTTGTATTTGCATCATGGAAAGCAGGTAAACAATGCATGAATTTTACATCCGGATTACCGGTTTTCTTAATCATATCCATATTCACCTGATAAGGTTTCATTTCTTTAATACGCTCTGCCCAAACTTCATCGGGTTCACCCATTGAAACCCAAACATCAGTATAAATAAAATCAACACCTTTTACACCAGCTTCAACATCTTCGGTTAAGGTAATTTTTGCACCAGTTTCTTTTGCAATTTCCTCACATTGTGCAACTAACTCATCAGTTGGTTGACATGATTTCGGAGCAACAGCACGAAAATCAATTCCCATTTTTGCCGCTCCAACCATCAAAGAGTTTCCCATATTATTCTTCGCATCACCAAGATAGGCAAAAGACACTTCGTTCAGTGGTTTATCAATATGTTCTTGTATAGTCAAAAAATCCGCCAATATTTGTGTCGGATGATATTCGTTAGTCAAACCATTCCAAACCGGTACTCCGGCATATTTCCCAAGCGTTTCAACAATTTCCTGACCAAAACCACGATACTCAAGGCCATCATACATGCGTCCAAGTACACGAGCAGTATCTGCCATCGATTCTTTTTTACCCATTTGTGATCCGGCTGGACCGAGATAGGTTACACCAGCACCCTGATCCATAGCGGCTACTTCAAACGCACAACGCGTACGGGTTGAATCTTTCGCAAAAAGAAGAACAACATTCTTTCCTTTTAACATTTGTTTTTCAGTTCCTGTGTATTTTGCTCTTTTGAGATCTCTTGAAAGATCAAGCATAAAGTTGATTTCTTTTGGACTAAAATCCAATAATTTCAGAAAATTTCTGTTTCTCAAGTTAAAAGCCATAATTCTATTTATTTATTTGTTTACATTATTTTAATTATGCAACTATTTGAGTACCGACATTGTCTTTACCCAACTCTTTAGATTCTGTGATAATACATTTTTTACCACCATTCTCTATAAATTGCAAAGCAGCTCGTACTTTAGGAGCCATACTTCCTTCAGTAAACTGTCCATCAGCAAGGTGTTTTTTTGCTTCTGCGACCGTAATTACATCTAAAGCTTGCTGATTTGGTTTATTAAAATTAATAAACACTTTTGGCACATCGGTTAAAATATATAACTCATCAGCACCAATTTCAAGTGCAAGCATTGAAGAGGCCAAATCTTTATCAATTACGGCATCTATGCCTTCCAAATCACCATTTTCATTATAA
This sequence comes from Bacteroidota bacterium, assembly GCA_034658655.1. Taxonomy (GTDB): domain Bacteria; phylum Bacteroidota; class Bacteroidia; order Bacteroidales; family ML635J-15; genus JAQIBY01. Next base: position 1,881 of record JAYEFQ010000118.1, on the reverse strand, counting down.
CGTACAGGAATTCCACCCCCACCTATGGTAACTACAATTTTCCCCTGACGGGCAAGCATTTCAACACTTTCTTTATTTGCAATTTCAACAGGTATAGGTGACGCAACTACTTTACGATACCCTCTACCTTTAGGGTCTTCAGCATAGGTATCCCCTGGGGTCTCTTTCAAAAGCGCCTCCATTTCATCCTTTTTATAATAAGGACCAATGGGTTTTGTCGGATTTTTAAAAGCAGGATCAGATTTATCAACCACAACCTGTGTTACTAATGTCAACACATCACGATACATTTCATGAGCACGCAATACATTTCTCAATTGTTGCTCAATAATGTATCCAATAAATCCCTGTGAATATGCTCCACAAACTGATAGTGGCATTAAAGGCAAACCAAACATTTGATGTCCTGCAGCATTTCTTAACAGGATATTACCAACTTGTGGGCCATTTCCATGCCCAATTACAACATCATAATCTTGTTTCAACAAACCAGTTAAATTCTCACATGTTTCATGAACATTTGCTATTTGCTCCTCGCTTGTGCCATTTTGACCGGCACGAAGCAATGCGTTTCCTCCAAACGCAACCACTGCTAATTTTTTACTCATAGCTATCTCCTCTTTTTATTTAAGCACAAATATATAAGTTTTTTAATATCTACTGATATGTTACAAATTAAGAAACGAATAATCATTCAGATAACAACATTTTATTAAGATTTAAAACTTTTATTAATTCAGAATATTATTACTTTTGCATGGAACATACAAATCATTCAAAAACAAATCTTATGAAAAAATTAACGTATTTATTTATTGCTGTCCTGACAATTTCCTTATCAGGATGCTCTATCTTCCAAGGTGGAGACAAAAGTTTCGAAGGTGTTATTAAATATACTATCGACTATGAAGGTGACATTGATGAAGAAACTTTAGCACAAGCGCCAACAGGTGTAACAGAATATTACAAAAGCACTAAAGTCCGTAAAGATCAGGAAAGCATGATGTACACTGTTGGTGTTATTTCTGGTAATGAAACTGAGGAAAACATTGTACTTATGGACATTCCTATGATGGGTGAAAAAATTGCTTATAAACAATCGGCTGAAGACAAAGAAGAGGCTGAGGAAATGATGGACGAGAACAAGCCAGAATACAACGAAACTGGAGAAACAAAAGAAATTCTCGGATATACATGTAAAAAAGTTGATGCAATGGTAGGTGATGATATTTTCCCACTTTATTACACCAATGAAATAAATATTGAAGGAAATCCGAATGAATCAGGACAATTCCCAGGCATTGAGGGCGTTATTTTAGAATATACCGTTGCTCAGCAAGGCATGGTAATGAAATTTACTGCAACCGAAGTAAAAAAACAAAGACTAAGCGAGGATATGTTCGGAATACCTGAAGATTACACCTTGAAAACAGCCGAAGAAATGGAAGCATTATTTGGTATGTAAAAGTTTCTAATAAGTATTTTCATTAAAAATCCTTGCTTTGCGAGGATTTTTTTATTTTTACTATCTGAAAAACATTACATATCGTGTCAACAAGAAAAAAACAAACGAAAAAAGAAGTCGGTAAAAAGAAAGAGAAGTCGGAAACGAAAAAAAAATCTTCGTTTAGTCTCTTTGCTTTCCTAAAAGATGAGCGAGTTATGGTTTCGGCAGGAATTATGCTGATAAGCTTTTCCATTTTACTTACCTTGTCTTTTACATCGTATTTCTTTACATGGAAACCCGACCAAAGCAAACTTGAAATGAACAGCTTTGAGCTGTTCAAAGACGCCTCTATACAAGTCGAAAACTGGATTGGAAAACTTGGAGCTGCACTATCAAATGAATTTATACATAATGGATTTGGAGTTGCTTCAGTT
>JAYEFQ010000117.1:0-37376 GCA_034658655.1 Bacteroidota bacterium | reverse complement strand
GGCTGAAAATAGTTCTGCATCCACTAAAGGAAAAGGTAAAACTAAAGATGTTCGTTCCAGAATTAAATACTATGGCGGAAGTGGTATCGGTGATGAGCTTGTCATGCGATTTTCGCTTAAAACAACAGAAGCATATTATACTTACGAAGAATTAGCACAAAATATCGTACTAAAATGGTCAAGCTCAGTTAGAACGATTAGAAAATTAAATCGTGAGGAGTTTTACCAAGCTGGTGTAGGCTCTGCGCTTGATGATTCCAAAAAGAAAGTGTATGTTTCTTTTTTCATGGGAAATTATTACACGCAAAATGCAGGAGCCTATCGAATTGACGAAATGACAGTTCCTTACATTACAAAAAAATATGGACTGAAACCATGGGAATATGCACCTTGCCGAAAAACAAAGCGCTATTTCCCCGATATTGTTGATTTACAAGATGGACTAAGTATTAACCAAAACGGAGAAATTGTTTTCAAATTCAATGACCTCAGACGCTTTAAACGATTAATTCGCAGCAAAAAAGACGGACTCGCTGTGGATATCGTTCAAAAATCACAATATGAAAATTGTAAAGCCGCAAATATCGTTGATTACGAACGCGTAAATCGCGGAGTTATGACCAAACGAATGTGGAGCAAAAAGATTTACAAAAAAAATATCGCACCGGCTGAAGGAAAACGTCAACGTGTTACAAAACTTGAAGTGATTTTAGGTGAATTACCCGAAGAATTAAATCCTGAAGATGTGGAACTCAATCTTATGATTATTCAAAACAAACATGTGTGTCATAATATTCCACCAAGTTTTAAAATTGATGCAGGATATGAATACAGTCAGAAAATCGATTTGATGCCTGATACTATTGTTCCTGAGGGTGTTCCTGCATATAAACCAGAAACAACAACCAATAAGTTTTCATTCCGTATTCCATTTGAAAGAAATAAATACGATTACAAAATGAAAGACATTCAACCGGTTATTAATACGCTGAATGAACCTGACTTTATTATTAATAAGGTACATGTTGCTGCTTATTCATCACTTGAAGGAAATGTCAAAGCAAATGAAAAACTTCAAAAACAACGGGCTCAAAGTATTGTAAATGCACTGAAAGAAAATCAAAATGAAAGTTTGATTGATTCTGTTACGTCACAAGCCAATTGGGAAGATTTCAAAAAAGATGTTATAGGTACCGATTATGAAAAAATGGCATCAATGACCAAAGAAGAAGCAATACAACACATACAATCTAAAGGGCTCGCAAAAAAATTAGAAACAATTCTCGAAAATCATAGATATGCAGATGTTACTGTTTGGGTAACTTATGATATTGCTGGTGATAAAGAGGAAATGTATGTTCTCGACCAATTTAATAAAGCAATTAAAGCAGAAGACTTAATACAAGCACTCTCAATCCAAAAATATATGATAGAACAAGTTGCTGAAGGAAATTATGGGAAACAAAGCGTTGACGGAATGGAAATACCCGAAGGTGCTGATTATGCAGGATTGAACATGAATAAAATTTGCATGCGTAAAATCGTTTATAATGATATTATCAATGAAGATTATAAAGAAGAAATTACTGCACTTTGGAAACTTAATGAAAAAAATCCATACATCTATTTTAATAAATTGTATTGCGGCGTACTGCTTAATGATATGACAGATGAATATGAACGGGAATATTTGCAGGCTGATGTCGATTATCTTTATGACTTTGAACTCCCTAAAAAACAAATTGATTTACTAAATATTGAAATGCAATACCATTTAATGGATGAGTTCAAAGATTCTGTTGGTTTTGATCATCCAATTGTCGTTGAAAGTTTGGAACGGATTAAGGACATCATCGTATTTGATGAAGTAAATTGGCAAAACTCGCTTAAACTTGCCAGTGTATTCCTGAACCATGGTGATTATGATTATGCATTTTCATTGCTTGATCCTTTCATTACAGAAGAAAATGTATTCCCAGAATTGCTATTTACTTACATTAGCCTATGCTCAAAAGTTGATTATAAATACCATTCAAATAAATTTGTGTTGGCAATGGAAAAGGCGAGGGAGATTGAACCTGATCGATTCTGTAACTTGTTTAAAGGAAAAGAATCATTTCCACATCAAGTTTTTGCTAACGACAAAGTGAAACAAATGTATTGTGAAACTTGTAAATAATGTCGAATGACACATTTTAGTATTATTCATCCTCAGGCAAAATTGCGTGGGGATGTTGTTTTAAAAATAATCCTATTGTTTTTCATTGGATTGTTTTTTAATAATGTAAGCATAGCCCAATATCATGTTGAGGGAGAGTTGATTGGCGGACAGGGTTTGGAAATTCTTGTCGGAGCGCATTTTGGCGATAATTCACGGATTATTGATACCATTAAGCTTGATAATTCCGGTCGATTTGATTATCAATTAGACTCAAGCGCAGAAAAAGGGCTATACCGTTTTTATCTTAATGATAAACTATGGCTTGATTTCATACTTGGATTCGAAGATGTTGAATTTCAAACGGTTGCCGCAGCGCCAGAACAAAGTCTAATTGTTTTTAAAGCACCACAAAATGAAGCATTGCATAACTTTTATGACTTAATTGGTGATAAATCAGAAGCTAAATCTGTTTTGCAAAATTTTGTTGCTGATTATCCAAATCAGGATAAAGCAATGAAATCTGTTGAAAAAGTATTGAAGAAAATTGTGAAAAAAGAGCAAGGTTTTCTTTCAAAACTTGAGAAAAATCAACCAGATGCTTTTATCACTGATTATCTGAATTTCCTTTATAAAGAAAGCCTTGATGCTTATTATTCCACTAATCTAAAGCAAAAAAAACAGGTGTTTCGTAATCGCGATTGGAACAATCCAGCACTGCTGAATTCAAATGCTTATGCGAAAGGAATAATTGATTATCTGATATTGTATGCAAATTCAAATGTAGGACAAGAGCAACAAGAGGCTTTATTTCGTATGGCGATAGATTCTTTGTTTTCATTTATCCCACCTGAAACTAAGGTGTACGATTATGCTACATTATATTTAATGGAAGGTTTTGAACAATATGAAATGGAGTCCGTTATTATGCATGTGGTGAGAAATTATTCAGATAATTGTAGCCAAACTGAAGCTAAACTCTCAAATCGAATCGACTTTTATAAAGATTTTTATAATGGAGCAGAAATTCCAGACTTTGTATTGAGTCGTCAAAATAGTGAAGAAATACACTTTTATGAATTGGTGGAAGGAATAACTCTGTTAGTGTTTTGGTCAACCGATTGTCCGCATTGCACTCAAATGAATCTTGCACTAAAAGAAATGTACCCTGAATTTCATCGAAAAGGAATTAAAATTATTTCGGTTGCATTCGATGAGGATAAAGATGAGTTAAGTCGTTATTTGAAACAATCCAATTTGCCATGGTCAGTTTATGCCGACGGAAAAGGTTGGGACAGCCCAATTGTGGAAACATTCCACTTGTATGCAACTCCCACAATGTTTCTTGTGAATGAAAATTATCGGCTGCTTGGCAAACCTATGAACTTGAACCAATTAGTTTTTCTGATAAATCAAATCCAATGAAACGATATGCATTTATATTATTATTCTTTTTATTAAGTGGGCTTTTTCTTAATGCTCAGGATTTTTATTTTGTTCAAATTACTGATACCCATCTTAGATATCGTAACCATACCGAAGTAACAAATAAAATTGTGGAATCCATTAATAATTTACCCTTTGATATTGGTTTCGTAGTGCATACAGGCGATATCTTTCAGAATAATTTACACGATCAGGCGGCTGTGAATGAATTTTATACCATGAAAGAAAATTTAAATCTGCCATTGTATGTTGTTCCGGGAAATCATGACTTACTCCCCCAAAATTATGATACACTTGTCTCACGTTATCAAGAAAAAATAGGCCCCTTAAATCAAATAAAATATTACGATTCGGTTTCTCTCATATTGTTCTATTCCATACCCTTTGCAGACACTTTGCTTCCTGATGTTGAAACGCAAAAACAATGGATTGAACATTCATTATCGCGACTAAAAGATGAACAAGTTTTGTTGTTTCATCATCAACCGAGTGTCCCAGATTTTTATTTGAATAAACTACATGAATCTTGGCCTGAAGCAATGTATAAATACTGGGTTGATTTGTTGAATAAATATCAGGTTGATGCAGTTATTACAGGACATTTTCATCGTGATGAACATCATTATCTAGGAGAGGTGCCTCTGTATGTTAGCTCGTCAATTGCAGGGTTTTGGGGCAGACAAGCTTCATTTCGTGTGTATCATTATCAACAAGGAAAACTCTCATATCAAACCGTTTATTATAATGAATAAAATACCACCAGTAAAGTCAGTTACTTTTGTTAAAAGCAGTACAAATCTGGAACAATGTCCGACAGAAAAACGAAACGAATTTGCATTTATCGGAAGATCAAATGTCGGGAAATCATCCTTGATAAATATGCTGATGCAGCGGAATAAATTGGCGAAAATCTCATCAACACCCGGAAAAACTCGAACAATTAATCATTTTATTGTCAATGACGATTGGTTTTTGGTTGACCTTCCCGGATATGGTTATGCGAAACGTTCTAAATCTGAACGAAGTACCTTTTCACAAATGATTCAGGATTATGTGTTGAAACATGAACGCTTACTTTTGTTATTTGTGCTTATTGATTTACGTTTGCCACCACAAAAAGCAGATTTAGAGTTTTTTAATTTATGTGGTGAAAAACAAATCCCGTTTCACATTGTTTTTACTAAATATGATAAAGTAAAAGCCAGTCAACGAGAAAAGAATCTGAAAAATTATCTCGATAAATTATTAGATACATGGGCAGAAATACCTCCGTATTATGTAACCTCTTCAAAAACTGGCTTAGGCAGAGATGAAATCATGCAAGACATCAATAAATTAAACTCCGATTTGCCAGTTAAAAAGTTTTGATAAAATACTCGTGATTTTATGCTTGAAATACTAAATTTGTGCGAAACAAAAAATCATTGTCATGTCCATAGATTCACCCATTAAGTTTTTTAGCGGAAAAGCATCCCGTTATGTCGCTGAAGACATAGTAAATGCATATGGAACCTCATTAGGAGCCTCTAATTTGCAAGTTTTTAGCGACGGCGAATTTCAGCCAAGTTTAGATGAAACCGTGCGCGGTCATCAGGTATTTATCATTCAATCTACCTTTCCACCGATTGATAATTTATTTGAACTTTTGTTGATGATTGATGCGGCAAAACGCGCATCTGCATACAAAGTCAATGTTGTTTTACCCTATTACGGATGGGCACGTCAGGATAGAAAAGATAAGCCGAGAGTTTCTATCGGGGCTAAGCTTGTTGCCGATTTATTGCATGTTTCCGGTGCAGACAGAGTAATGACCATGGATTTACATGCCGACCAAATTCAAGCATTTTTTAATGTTCCTGTCGATCATGTGTATGCTTCTGCTTTGTTTGTTGATTACATTAAAAATTTGAATCTTGACGATATGGTGATTGCCTCGCCGGATATGGGGGGTACTAAAAGAGCAAATGCGTATTCGAAATTCATGAAATGCCCAATGGTAATTTGTCATAAAGTGAGAGAAAAAGCAAATCAGGTTGATGAATTGCGGATAATCGGTGATGTGGCAGGCAAAAATGTCATTATCGTTGATGATATGATTGATACTGCAGGAACAATAAAACTTGCTGCGGATATGATGATGGACAGCGGAGCAAAATCTGTCAGAGCAGTTGCAACTCACCCTGTACTGTCAGGTCCAGCTTACGACCGAATTAATGAATCTGCATTAATTGAAGTTGTTGTCACAAATTCAATCCCATTGACGCAAAAGTCAGATAAAATCACTGTACTTTCAATCGGACAACTCTTCGCAGATGTGATTCGTAAAGTATATACACATCAGTCAATCAGCAGTGTTTTCATTCAATCAAAATAGCGGTAAGCGCAACTTATCATTTTCAATACTAGCCCGCATTATTCTTTGCTTTTCATAAAAAAACCAAGGAAGCAGTTATTTATCAGTTATTTAAATTATTAATCCAAAAGCTGTAGCTGACCCAAACTTGCGTGTTGCTTGCGATTATCTTTGTGTATCTACTGCGTTGCTAACTCATTGTAATACACTTGTATAACTGCATAGTTAGACGCCTTGTATTTACACAAAGGAAACCGCATGAATAATGCGGGCTAAAAGATTACGCAAATTAAAATATACTTACTATCTTTGCGCCCTAATTTGATAATCGAGTGATGGGGGCATATTGCTCAAGTAGCTCACAAACAAATAGTTATGAAGACTTTAAAACTTAAAACCGAAAAGCGTACCGAACTCGGTAAAACCGCAAATCGTAAGTTGAGAAAACAAGACCGTATCCCTGGTGTCCTTTATGGAGGCGAAAAAGTTTTGCATTTTCATATGTTCAGAAATGATTTGAGACATTTGCTCTTTACTCCAGAAGTTTTCTTCGTTGAGTTAGAAATCGAAGGAGAAACTTATCGAGCAATTAAACAAGAAGCTCAGTTTCATCCTGTAACTGACCAAGTGTTACATGTTGATTTTCTTGAGATTTTTAAAGGAAAACCCGTTGCAATGAATATCCCTCTGAATGTTGTAGGACAATCAGTTGGTGTGAAAAAAGGTGGCGTGTTGAAACAGGACATGAGATACATTCTTATGAAAGGTCTCCCTTCTGTTTTACCTGAGAGAATTGTAGTTGATATTACAGAACTTGATATCGGAGATAGCCGTAAAATTGCTGACCTTGACGTGAAAGATGTTGAATTCCTCGTTAATGAAGACGTTTCTATTGTAGGTATTGTTGCTGTGAGAGGACTTGCTGAAGAAGAGGAAGAGGAAGAAGGCGAAGAAGGCGAAGAAGGCGAAGAAGGTGAAGAATCTGAGGGTGCTGATACTGAAGATTCTAAAGAAAAAGCTGAATAAGGCGAAAACAGATTGTCCTGTGAAGTATCTAATTGTTGGCTTGGGTAATCCTGGTCCTGATTACGAAAATACACGACATAACATAGGATTTATGGTATTGGATTCCTTAGCTAAGGAATCCAATGCTGTTTTTCAGGATACCCGTTATGCGTGGCGATGTGAAATTAAGTACAAAGGTCGAATTCTAGTGCTTATCAAACCTTCTGTATTTATGAACCGCAGTGGGAATGCTGTGCGATATTGGCTGAATAAAGAAAAATTAAATAGTGATAAACTCCTTGTCGTTTTTGATGATGTGGCTCTAGACTTTGGACGACTACGTATTCGTGCGAAAGGAGGGAATGCTGGACATAACGGTATCGGAAATATTTTTGATGTGTTAGGGACAAATCAAATTCCAAGAATGCGAATTGGTATTGGACAAGATTTTCCTAGAGGACGACAAATCGATTATGTCCTCGGCAAAATGACAGAGGGCGAAAACGCAGAATTTAATTTGCAAGTGGATACGTATATTAATGCAATAAAATCGTTTTCAACCATCGGTTTGGAGCGTACTATGAATTTTTTCAACAAATAATCAGGAAATTATTGCGGCTTTTTGTAGCTTCGTAAAAAACAACTGTATTGATTATATACTCTCAAATATTGCTTGCGAAATTTGTCGGTTGGATAGCTTTTGCAAAAATATATCCCAAACTTTTGCGCTGGGTTATACGGCGATATGTTAAGTATTATAAGATTTCACTTGATGATTTTGACTGCAATGAAACTCAAATTTCTTGTTTTAATGATTTTTTCACCCGACAATTAAAACCGAATACAAGACCATTAGGAAAAGGGATTGTATCACCAGTTGATGCAAGAGTTTATGCGGTCGGTGAAATTCACGATGGACAAATTCTTCAAATCAAAGATCAGAAAATTACAGTTGAAGGTTTACTTGACGTCGATCGGTTTACCGCTGAATATTTTATGAGTTTTTACCTTAGTCCTGGAGATTATCATCGCTTTCATGCGCCGGTTGATTTAAAGGTGACAAGCATAAAATATATTCCGGGAATGTTTTATTCCGTTCGTCCGAAAATTGCCCAAAAACGAAAAGTTTTTCTTAAAAATGAACGGGTCGTTTTACATTGTGAAACTGCTCAGGGGAAACTATACTTAGTTTTTGTGGCGGCGCAAAATGTCGGGAAAATCGAACTTAAAGCCTTGGGGGGGATTTGTCCTGATAAAAAAGGAATTTCACTATTTAAAGAATTCCAACAGTCTGAATTTCAAAAAGGAGATGAGTTGGGTGTTTTTCATATGGGATCTTCCGTAGTTTTACTTACCGAAAAAACACCTCTAAAACAGCTTGCAAATTATGCGGTTAAGTTTGGTGAAGCACTTTCCAATAAGGGTGACGCTGACCACTATGTTTAAAAATGCAAATAAAAATTCTTACAAAGCTGTTTATATTCAGCACTATATTCATGTCTCTGCAAAATTTCAATGCAAATGATATTTGTGTCAACAATTGATGCTGGATTTTTCCCGTAACACACTACTATCCGATGGCATGCTTTTAAAATGTTCGGGCGAATATAATATATTGCTTTTTGTTTTAGTCCAGATTTATGTGCTAAAGTATTCAGCATGTTTAATTGATTAAACGGATAAATTAGCCATAGTTCGCCATCTTTTTTAAGATGTGTGCTTGTAAACTGAAAGATGGAGTCGGCAGGAAGAAATTCCTCATTTCTACTTTTTGCACGCGAAAAATTTTCTGATTTTTTTGCCTTAAAATAAAATGGGGGATTGCTTATAATACAATCAAATTGTTGTGTGTTATGATAATCTTGTAAAGCGTTTTGCTGTATTTTTATTCTGTCTGACCATGGTGAATTTGCGCTATTTTCTTTGGCTTGTAAACAGGCATTTGCATCACTGTCAATTCCTGTAATTCGTGCATTTTGGAATTTTTGTGCCATCATAAGGGCAAGTAATCCGGTGCCTGTTCCAATGTCTAAAATAGATTTCGGTTTTCTCTCACATGAAATAATACACCCGAGTAAAACGCCGTCTGTTCCTACTTTCATGCTGCACTTATCTTGGCGAATACTAAACTGCTTAAAATTAAACTGCGAGTTTTTCATTTTGGATTATCGTTTAAAAAAAGTGCCAAATCATATTTTATCGGATCGTTTTCGTCAAAATTTTTGAGTTGATTTGTGATTTCTATTGCACATGTTAAATCATTTTGTTTGCGAGATGTTAACCCGAAATATCTTGCTGAATTTGCAGTGTGAACATCTAAAGGGATGATTAAATCTGCAGGACTTACTTTGTTCCAAATGCCAAAATCAATGTCTAGTGTGTCTGTTCTCACCATCCATCGTAAAAACATGTTGAGCCGTTTAGCTGCGGCTTTTTTTCTGACATTTGCAATATGTTTTTCACTTCGCTTTTCGTGTGGATATGCTAACAAAGCGGATCTTAAATCTTGCAGTCCATCAAGTATTGTTTTGTCAATGAAAAAATGCTGTAAACTGTCATGATTTTGATATACCTGTTGAAGCGATTTAAGTAAAAATAGCATATCTATATCATTCATTGTGCGATAGGTAAATCCTGACGAAAATTGAAGCTGTTTATCTGTCGCATTTAGTAAAAATGCATGTGGGTTTTTACCCATCGGTTGTAATAAATTGTCAGCTGCACGAATAATCATATTTCTTCGACCCCACGAGAGTATTGCGGTTAAAAATGCGCTAAGCTCAATGTCCTCAGCTCGATGATATCGGTGTGGAATTGATATCGGATCAAAAGGTATAAAATCCTCAGCCCGAATTGAATTCAAACGTTTATCTAATATGGTTTTGAGATTTTCCATACCTGCAATATAAGAGGTTTTGTTTGATTTTCAAGTGTTTTGATGTTAACTTGGTATAAGTCTCCTTAAGAAAGCCAGTTCGTGATAAAACGTGCTGAAGTTAAAAATGGAATGGATATTATGATATGTGAGTATAGCGTATTATCTTTGAGTTGATTATGGATTGGCTTTTGTTTTTGAAAGGTATGATTATTGGGGTTGCGATTTCTGCTCCATTAGGACCAATGGCAATGATTGTGGTTCAGCGTAGCCTGAATAAAGACAGTCGCTATGGTTTCCTTAGTGGTATTGGGGTTGCAGCTTCTGATATAACCTATGCAATCATTGCTGCATTTAGTTTGTCAATAATTATTGGGTTTATTGTTGATAATCAATTGATTTTTACACTGATTGGAGCCTCTGTATTAATGCTTGTCGGGATAAAGCTTATGCTTACTGATCCAATAAAATCGAAGCGGAAAGTTTTGCGGGGACAAACATATAGAAATCTAATTACAATTATCGGGGAAATGTATTTAATGACATTAACAAATCCTGCCAGTTTATTTATTTTGGCTGCTAGTTTTGCGGGGTTTGGTATTATTAAACATGAAACCCCAGTGCTTTCGATTGTTGTTCTTCTGATTGGTGTTACAGTGGGTACAATAAGTTGGTGGTTTGCTTTAACACGGCTTTTAAGTGTGTTGAAAAAACGTATTCGTTTGAGACATTTGTTTTGGATTAATCGGATTGCCGGAATTCTGATAATCACAATTGGCTTAGCTGCGCTTATCAGTGTGTTTTTTGAGGATTTCATATAAGTGTTGCGTAATCGCACGCAGTTATACCAAGCTCTTCCACTCCCAAATACGTTGAAATTTGCGTCATTTCGAACCGCTAGCCAACGGGGAGAGATCTCTAAAGTTTTATCGGACAACAGTGATTTAGAATAATTAATTGTTGCAAAAGTTTTATTCTTACAATAATATATGTAAATATCTCTTTCTCCACATAGGCTTAACTTTAAGCTGCTATTATTATCATTTTTTTGTTGACTAAAACACTGTATAAGTAAACTTGTATCTGAAATAAATGAATTTTTTTCAATATGAGGATAGTGTAAAAGTTCAAATTCGAATACTCTATTTAGAATATTTTTGGGTTTATATTTGTTTTCTTCTAAAAAATCATCCGACAGAATTTGCTTACAGATAGAATCCATGTCTAAAATGTTTGACTTGGGCAAACAAATTGTATCGGTAATTGTTAGGCTACTATCTAACAAGTAAAATTCCAATTTAGTAGGTTGGGACATTACATACTTATTATTTTATGATCAATATGTTGTCCCATCCCAAAGCCTGTAAATACACCTTTTCCTAAATCTAAAGACATAGAATCCAATTGTTTACCAGTTTTTCTATCATAAATCGCAATACGATAATTATCCCAAAGTTTATCTATCCGTGAAAAGCTATATTGATTAGACAAAATAAAACAGCATTTGCTTACACTTAAGATATTGGAATAATAGCTTAAATATTGATTTTTTTAATGATTCTTCAATATAGATATCTCTATAATAAACAATATCATTGTCTAATTTCTCAAATTCAAGCACCCTGTTTTGCGCTAAAATAAATAAGGTTTGTTCTGTTTGAAATGCATCATCTGGATAATCAAGATACTCATTGTCAAAATAAGAATGATTATTGATTAAAACAGGAATTAGCTTTAAATTATCATTATCATAATTTAAATAAAACAGAGTATCAGCACCCATATCACTCCATATCAAATAGTCGCCTAAGCTACCTTTAACTTTAACAAATGAAAAGTATTCAGACAACTTACTCACTTCGTTGTATAAATCAAATGAAGATAAAACTTTAAAAGTTTGAGATTTTACAACAAAAGAAAGAAATATGAAAATTAGGATAATAATACGTTTCATACTAACAGACACTTTCCTCACTTGTAATTCTACCTATTCTTTGCCGATATCCACAATATATTCTAAATATTTCCCATCTAATAATTCTGCATTTTTCCACACAACTGGAATCCCCTGAATATCACCACTTCCAGAAGTCTCTCCATTTTTTAATGCCTTAGATATCATCATTTCAACCTCAGCAATTGGAATTTTAACATCATTAACAACAATTGACGCATCATGATCACAAAGATTATTACCTCTGCCTTTGCATATTAAATACTTTAAGCTGCCATCAGCATAAGTCTGCGACTCAACGGAGCGATATCGTACGGTACCATCAATATGGATTTTACCACCTTTTTTTTTAATATGAACTGGACCAGCTAATGTCATAGAAATGCTAGCAATAAGAATAATTATTACTGAAAAGAATTTTTTATAAGTTTTCATAATATTTGCATTTAATTAAAATACCCTACTTTAACGAGCTCGGGTTTGCCTCAATAAAAAGCCTTTCTTATTACCACTTTTGTTTGATAGAAACCTCCTTTCTTTAATTTAAGAACAATTACTACTAAATTTGTATTGCTGTAGTATTAAGAAAAATCGCTATATATAATTTTCTAAAATTTACTTATGAATTCATTTTTATGTATTCCTTTCGTAAATGCAATTTAGAAAATCTAAAAATAACACTATATATGCTGTTAAAAACAATGATAACAAATATACTACTTATTTCATAATAACCCTTATATCCGCAAGTAAATAACGAAAGTACTAAAACAGATTATTTTGTTAAACCCCATTCGTTTTTTTAATATTATTATAGAAAATAAATGCAGAAGGCGCCATAATTATTTTTATGAGGGTATTTTTATTTGGGCGGATTATATTCTTTTATCAAGAAATAACAATAATACAGCATGATTCCGTAACACGCACATACTCAGTGGTTTGCGATAGTCGTAGGTGCGTATGTATCCATAAATTATAGAGTCAAGCCTTGTTTTACCATTAAATAATCTGATAATATGGTCGTTTTGTGTATAATTTCAGTATCCATTCACGCCCTTGGTACACCCATCTTCCTGCAACTGTAATAAAACGAAAAACAAACCGTTTAATTCGAGTTGTTGGGTTTATATCATCAAACTTTTCTGCAACCATTGCAATAAAGTAGTTGTAGAAGTTTTTTATCATTGCTGTGATAATCATAAATGCATTATTTTCATTTAAAAATGAAAATGGAAGGTGTTTCCAGCCAAAATCATTGTTCATTTCATCGAATATTTTTTCACTTGTGCCTCTTGCATTATAATATTCAATAACTCCCTTTTCTGTTAGTTCATGGTCATTGGTTAATATTGAACGATATATGTATTTTCCCCCAGTGAATATATCAAGTTGATTATCAGAACTCTTTTCGCGCATAATAACAAGTCGATAACTTCTATCTTCATAAAATTGTGTAAATGGTATTGATGCAACTTCATAATTTTTATAATTAATCTCAACAGTTTCCCAGTCAATAATATTATTAATCTGTTCAAATAGGTCAGCACTCTTATTTGCACGTATATAGAATGATTTGCTGTGTTTGTCAACCACATCAATAATATCTTTTGAGTATGAACCTGCATCCATCCTTGACCTGTTCACAGATATACCTTCTGATTTTAAGAGAGTATAAAACCGCTCCAACGTATCTGCCTGCTTAAATTTCACATTTGCATTACCATCTCTATTTTCTATTCCTACAATATTATTTCCTATTGTTGCAATGCCTGGCAAGTACCCTTTATTCTTTTTATAGGTTCTTTTTGCATCCCATTTATTATTGGCATTTATCTGGTTATCGTAATCAAAATCATAATACCATCCAGACTTTAATCGCTTTGTTAGCTTTAATGACCTTATATTTAATCTATTTAGCTTATTATTAATGTTAAAATTGTATTGAAGACCACTATCAGATGTGTAAATAGTATTATCTGTTGATAGCTCTTTAAATGAGCGTAATACAGTATCGGCACTTGGTACATTGTTGTCAGGAATACTTTTAAGATGCTCTCTAAAATGTGAGTTAACATCTTCAATAGCATCTCCTCCGCTAAGAAATACATTTGTTAAATTTCTGAATATTTCATTATACTGATAACCTACATACTTAACTCTAGTACCAAGCTCATTATCAATCAATTGACTCATGCCTAATTTATTAAAATGATAGTTTACTAAAGAATTTCCAGAAAAAGGGTTTACTGCTGTCTTAAAATTTTGTATTTTCATGCTTGTAAATAATGTTTAACTATTTAGTTATATTGAAGCACTAAAATAAGTGAAAATATTTACATATCAATCACTGTGTAAGTTTTTCTTACACAGTTGATTAATTATTTTATTAACAATTCAGTTGCGGATATAAGGATAATCAAAAAATATTTTCATTTTTTTGATTTAGGTGATTGCATATGACCGTAAAATAGGGCAATAGGCAATATAACAAATTTAGATTGGCTTTTTTGCCTTGTCGATATTTCGTTTTTATGTCCTTTCACAATGGTTTACTTTTCTATGTTTCTATGTCGTAGTCTGTCTCCTACACTTGGCGGTAACTAATCAGTATCAGCAAAAGTAGCTCGTTACCGCAAATCTGAGAAAGAACATTGGAATCAACAAGAGGTTGCAACCTCTTGTTTGATATCCAGTGTCCCATATTTTCTTTTTTTGCATCTGCCATGTGGCGTATTATCGTGCTATCGTTTCAAATGCGTCTGAATAGTTATACCATTTATTAATCAAAATTGCAAGTATAATGCCGATGTAGATTCAACACCGATAGGCGTAGCATATCGGTAGTTTTAAATCACAATCGGTGTTAATGTTTTTAATTTTAGCACTGAGTAGTTAAAAAGTTTTAAATTCAATACAAATATACAACAAAAAAAGCAAAGTCAAAACGTTAAACAAAACGTTAGACAAAACGATTTAACTAAAAAACACCTATTTCTAACGTATTTGTGCCAAAAATAGCAACAAAGTACTAATATACAGACCTAACCTGTATTGTTCATGCTTTTCATGAATTACCGCTTAGGATATTGATAAAAATCTGAAAGCTTATTTCATAGAATTTTGGATAAAACACATATTTTTTAAATCTTGCAGGCATGCATTTTATTGATATAAGCATATTTATTGTTTACATGATTGTCATGTTGGGTATCGGCGTGTATTTCTTGAAACGCAATAAATCAACCGATGATTATTATGTCGGAGGACGTAAAATTGGTGCCGGACATATCGGATTGTCTGTGGTTGCTACTGATGTTGGCGGTGGATTTAGTATCGGACTTGGAGGGCTCGGTTTTGCAATCGGTATTTCTGGTTCATGGATGCTGTTTACCGGATTGCTCGGGGCGTGGTTGTCCGGTGTGTTTCTCGTCCCGCTTGCTTATCGGCTCGGCATGAAATACCGCTTTCATACTTTTCCTCAAATGTTGAATTTTTTTTATGACAAGCGGGTTGCCATGATAGCAGGAATTATTTCAGGTATCGGATACATCGGCTTTTCTAGTTCTCAGATTCTTGCAGGGGCAAAACTCGCTTCGGCAACATTTGTCGATTTGAATTTTAATCATGCCTTAATTCTTATGGGGGTAATTGCTGTGATTTATACAGTGATGGGCGGTTTAAAAGCTGTAATATATACTGATACCGTGCAGTGGATTATTCTTATTGCAGGTTTAATTTTTATTGGAATTCCTGTTTCTGGGGCAGCAGTCGGTGGTTGGGAAGAAATAAGAGATGTTTTGCCAAAGGAGTTTTTGCAATTTAATAATTTTGAATGGCAACGTGCTGTTAAATGGTTAGTTACCATTGTGCCGATATGGTTTGTTGGGATGACATTGTATCAACGTATTTATGCTGCAAAGAGTGCGAAAACCGCAAAAAAAGCATGGTTTATTGCCGGGATTTTTGAATATCCTTTCATGGCATTTATGGGGGTAATTCTTGGCATGTTTGCAAAAGTTGCTTTTGAAAACGGCATGTTTCAAGAGTGGGGTTACGCTTTTGGTGAAGAGGTTGATGCAGAAATGGGTTTGCCGATTTTGCTTAGAAATACCTTGCCAGTTGGTTTAATGGGCTTAATGATGTCTGCATATTTTTCTGCCATTATGTCAACTGCAGATTCTTGTCTTATGGCTGCTTCAGGAAATTTGCTCAGTGATATCGGATTGAAGCTTTATCCTCGTAAATTATCCAATAAACAACTTTTAAGAGCGTCGCAAATTGTTACATTATTTGTTGGTGCCCTTGCAATATTTATTGCTTTGAATTTAACTTCTGTACTTGACTTAATGCTTTATTCCTATGCATTTATGGTATCCGGATTATTTATGCCGGTATTGGGAGCTTTAGTCTTGAAAAAACCTAAAGTTATCCCTGCAATTGTTGCCATGATCGGAGGTGGGAGCATGACTGTTATTTTAAGCACATTAAATTCGCTACCTTTGGATTTAGATGCGAACGTATTTGGAATATTGTTTTCTGCATTGTGTTATTTTTCATTACATATTATACTAAGTAAAAAAAATGGATAAATCGCTTTTAGAAAAATTAATAGCATTGCGGCAGGAATTGCATAAATATCCTGGCGTTTCCGGTAAGGAAGCACAAACCGCAAAACGAATAAAAAACTTTATTGCCCAATATAAACCCGATGAAATTATTGAAAATATCGGGACATATGGTCTTGCATTTGTTTTTGATTCAAAAAACGAGGGACCAACAAGTTTGTTTCGTTCTGAATTAGATGCTTTGCCAATTGAGGAAATTAATCAGTTTCCATGGAAATCAACTGTGCCTGAAGTTTCACATAAATGCGGACACGATGGACATATGGTAATGATTGCCGGATTGGCTGATTATCTGTATAAAAATCCGCCTAAGCACGGAAAAGTAATTTTAATGTATCAACCTGAAGAGGAAACAGGAACCGGTGCATTGAAAATGTTAAACGATCAGAAATTTAGGCAACTTGCGCCCGACTATGTATTTGCATTGCATAATTTGCCAAATGTCCCTTTAGGTGAAATTCGTTGCCGGGATGATGTGTTTGCAGCCGCTTCGGTTGGGATGATTATCCGCCTTAAAGGCAAAACATCGCATGCTGCTCAACCCGAAAAAGGAAAATCGCCTGCAGGTGCAATGGCAGAGATAATTCAAATGCTGGAAACCCTTGTAAAGCAATCAGATCTATCAGATTTTGCATTGATAACCCCTGTGTTTGCTCGTCTCGGTGAAAAAGCTTTTGGAACAACTCCCGGTTATGCCGAAGTGATGGCAACTATTCGATCATATCGAAATCAGGATTTGGATAGATTGAAACAAAATGCGAAACAGAATGCCGAAAAAATTGCCGAAAAACATGGTTTAACCGTCGATTTTGAGTGGGTTGAAGAGTTTTCTGCTTCAATTAACAAAAAAGAGGCGGTCGAGATGATAAAAAGCGCAGCGTATCAAAACGATTTAAACTATCACCATATAGCTGAGCCGAACCGTTGGAGTGAAGATTTTGGTTACTTTCTTGACGATTATCCCGGGGCTATATTTGGGTTAGGTGCTGGAGTTGATATGCCTGAGTTACATAATCCCGATTACGATTTTCCTGAAGGCCTTATCCCGTACGGTGTGCATGTTTTTCAATCAATTATAAAACAAATCAATCAGTAAACGCTTATGTTTCAAACATCAACACTACATATTAACCGGCATGCTTTGGTAAATAATTTAGAGTTTATCAAAAAAACCATTGGGAATAAACCAAGAATGTCTTCAGTAATTAAGGGAAATGCTTACGGACATGGCATTGAGGTATTTGTCCCTTTGGCAGAATCATGCGGAATAGATCATTTTGCCGTGTTTAATGCTGATGAGGCTTTAAGAGCCCACAATTCCATAAAGCAGAATTCCGATATTATGATTATGGGAATGATTGATAATCTTGAATTAGAATGGGCTATTGAAAATCGGATTGAATTTTTTGTGTTTGAATTTGATAGGTTGTTTGCCGCCATAGAAAAAGCCAAGGAATTGAATAAGCCAGCAAGAATTCATGTTGAGATTGAAACAGGAATGAACCGTACAGGCTTTGACGGATCGGAAATGGATCAATTAATTAATGTCCTGAAAGCCAACCGGAAATATTTCGAATTTGTGGGTTTGGCTACCCATTTAGCCGGTGCTGAAAGCATTGCAAATTATATGCGAATCACAAATCAAATTAAGCGATATAAGTCATATTACAAGCGCTTTAAGCGGTATGGTTTGAAGCCAAAATACCGTCATATCGCCAGCTCGGCTGCATCGGTAACTTATCCTGATACTAGGTTGGATATGGTTCGTATTGGAATTTTGCAATACGGATTTTGGCCAGGCACTGAAACCTTTATAAATTATACGGTGAAAAACGAAACCAAAATTGATCCTCTTCAACGTGTTTTGTCATGGAGATCAAAAGTGATGAGTACAAAATATGTGAAAACCGGAGAATTTATTGGATATGGGACATCTTATATTGCAAAAAACAACATGAAAATTGCTTGTGTCCCGGTAGGATACGCTCACGGATACAGTCGGTCGCTTAGCCATCAGGGGCGAGTTTTAATAAATGGACAACGTGTGGATATTGTGGGTGTGGTAAATATGAATATGTTGATTGTGAAAATTTCTGATATTCCCGAAACAAAAAAAGATGATGAGGTTGTATTAATCGGATATCAGAATGGATCGGAAATTACAGTTGCATCTTTTAGTGATCTTTCTAATCAGTTGAATTATGAAATGCTTACTCGTTTGCCAAAAGAAATACCACGAATTGTGGAGTTTTAATAACAGTTATGTATTACGCCAGATTTACAATAATTAACGTTCAATTACACCATCTTTTATAACAAGCCTTCTGTCAGCAAATTCTGCGTGTTTTTCATTGTGGGTTATAATCACAAAGCTTTGATTAAAATCTTTTTTAAGTTCCAGAAAAACATTATATAGTTCGATAGCGTTTTTTGAATCTAAATTTCCAGATGGCTCATCAGCGAGAATAATTTCCGGATTATTAATTAAGGAGCGAGCAATGGCAACTCGTTGTTTTTCTCCTCCTGATAGTTCAGCTGGTTTGTGGTCTTTTCGTTGCGATAAACTCAAGCGTTCAAGTAATTCCATCGCTTTATGTTCTACTGCTTTTTTATTTGTTTTTCGAATATAGCCAGGAATACAAATATTTTCTAAAGCTGTAAATTCTGGCAACAAATGATGAAATTGAAAAACAAATCCAACCGCTTCATTACGAAATCTCGCTAATGCTTTTGCGTTTAGGCTGTTAGTGTCCACGTCTTTGATAATTACTTTCCCACTATCTGCCTTTAATAAGGTGCCCATAATCTGCAAAAGCGTTGTTTTTCCTGCTCCTGAGCTTCCTAAAATGGAAACCATCTCACCTTTATCAACACTTAAATTAATGCCTTTTAGTACTTCTACCTGTCCATAGGACTTTCGGATGTTTTCAACAATTATCATAATAAGTCTTTGCTCAAAGTTAATAAATATCGTCGTTTTTCACAGTGTTTTTAAAATAGCTTTATTAATTTCGTCATCCAAAATAATGCTAAAATAAGAAAGTACAAAAATTATGGCTGAAAAAAAAGGTGTAAAAGCAAAGGGAACAATTGATCAGATAAACGAATTGTATGGGAAAATGCCTCCCCAGGCAATTGATATTGAGGAAGTTCTCTTGGGTGCCTTGATGCTCGAGCGAGATGCCGTTTTGCTGGTAATTGATATCCTGAAAGCCGATAGTTTTTATAAAGAAGAACATCAAGGCATATTTACTGCTATTTTAGAATTAGCAAAAGATCAGCAACCTGTCGATATTCTTACGGTAACAAATAAATTGCGAAGTGAGCAAAAACTTGATGAAATTGGCGGTGCACATTATATTACCAGTTTAACTAGTCGTGTGGCAACGGCAGCGCATGTTGAGTTTCATGCCAAAATTGTGCAGCAAAAATTCATTCAGCGTGAGTTGATTCGTGCGGCTTCTGATATTCAAAATAAAGCATTCAATGAAGCTGAGGATGTTGATAACCTTTTGAACTTTGCCGAGCATGAGATTTTTAAAATTGCTGAGGGCAGTTTGAAAAAGGAAAGTGTGAGAGTAAATTCGCTGGTTGAAAATGCAATCAAAATGATTGAAGACGCTTCGAAACGTGAGGATGGTTTGTCGGGTGTGCCTAGTGGTTTTTCTGAGTTAGATAGGATGACATCTGGCTGGCAACCTTCTGATTTAATGGTTATTGCAGCTCGACCGGCAATGGGGAAAACTGCCTTTGTGCTTTCTATGGCGAGAAATATGGCGGTTGATCACAAGCAGGCTGTTGCATTATTTTCATTGGAAATGTCATCCTTACAGTTAGTTACCCGTCTGATTTCTTCGGAAACTGAATTGCCTGGTATAAAACTTAGAAATGGCGATTTGCATGGACATGAATGGGAGCAACTCGAAGTAAAAGTACGCCCCTTGGAAGATGCCCCAATTTATATTGATGATACTCCAGCAATTTCTATTTTTGAATTAAGGGCAAAAGCTAGGCGTCTCGTACAAACAAGTGATATTAAGATAATTATTATTGATTATTTGCAACTTATGACAGCCGGAGTGGATAGCAAAGGAAGTCGAGAATTTGAGGTGTCTCTAATTTCGCGAAGTTTGAAAGCCATTGCTAAAGAGCTGAATGTCCCAATTATTGCATTATCACAGTTGAACCGTTCAGTTGAAACCCGTGGCGGCGATAGACGACCTCAATTATCTGACCTTAGGGAGTCTGGTGCAATTGAACAAGATGCGGATATGGTTATGTTTATTCACCGTCCGGAATATTACGGAATCCTTGAAGATAATGATGGACAACCTTTACAGGGAAAAGCAGAAATTATTCTCGCAAAACATAGAAATGGAGCAACGGGAGCCGTTTTTCTTGATTTCCAATCCGAGTATGCGAAATTTAAGGAGCCTATTTCTACTATATCCCCATCTGGAATGACAATGCCGTCAAAAATTAATGAGGAAAATTCTGATTCAAACTTCCAAATGCCGACAAATGATGATTTCGGTGGAAATATGGCTGCCGAAGATGATGATAGTCCCTTTGGGTAAAACAAAATTCATTAATTTTCGTTTATACTTGTATGATGAAAAAAACATATATTTTACTTTTGGTAATTTCATTTGGTTTGATATCTCAATTAAATGCTGCTTACCTATTGTTGCCGATGAATAATTCTCAAACTAATCACTTGAAGGCATATGGCATTACTTATTGGACATTGCAGAATGGAATAGAATCTTGGTGGTTGCTGAATTATGAAGGGGGTAGTTTTTTAATTCCTTTCCAAGCTGAAATTGAGACAGAATGTGTTGTCAGGGGCGTATCATATCAGGTTATTGCTGAAGGACAGAAACAACAAATATTTTCTCAAATTGCGCAGAATGATGTTAATATGGAAAGCATAAAATTAGAGAAAGCACCAAAAATTGCGGTGTATTCTCCTCCTGGGAAAATGCCTTGGGATGATGCTGTGACACTTGCCTTAACTTACGCTGAAATTCCTTATGATCGAATTTATGATTTGGAAATTGTTGAGGGAAAATTGAATGATTATGATTGGTTGCATTTACATCACGAAGATTTTACCGGACAATACGGAAAATTTTACAGTGCTTATCGACACATGCAATGGTATAAAGATCAACAGCGCGATGCCGAAGCACAAGCAGCTGCACTTGGGTTTGAAAAAGTGAGTAGATTGAAATTATTTATTGTGAAAACTATTAAATCGTATGTTTCTCGTGGCGGATTTTTATTTGCTATGTGTTCTGCAACGGATAGTTTTGATATTGCTCTTGCTGCTGAAAATACAGACATCTGCGAAAGCATGTTTGATGGTGACCCCGCTGACCCTGATGCACAAAGTAAATTGGATTATTCGCAAACTTTGGCATTCAGAAATTTTACATTGATAATGAATCCTTTTGAATATGAATATTCGGATATTGATGTAACACAAAATCGAAAAGTATCAGAAAAAGAGGATTATTTTACCCTGTTTGAGTTTTCCGCAAAATGGGATCCTGTGCCAACTATGCTTTGTCAGAATCACACCTATATGGTGAAAGGATATATGGGACAAACTACTGCTTATAATTCTGATTTAATTAAACCTGATGTTTTAATTATGGGAGAAAATAAATCGGCTGATGAAGCTCGCTACTTACACGGCGAATTTGGAAAAGGCACTTGGACATTTCTCGGAGGACATGATCCAGAAGATTATCGCCATTTTGTTGGAGATGAGGAAACAAATTTGAACTTACACCCAAACTCTCCCGGATATCGACTTATTTTGAATAATGTATTATTCCCAGCAGCGAAAAAGAAGAAACTGAAAACTTAATATGAGACGAGTATAAAAAGTTTAAAGTTTGTAAAGTTATTTTAAATTCGCTTATAAAATATGAATGAGATTTTTCAAAGAAGCCACCTCATGCGTAGGCGAAAAATCCAAATCTAATTCGTCTAAATCCAGTTTTTGATGGTTAATCCAAATTGAATCCATTCCGGCTTCTGCTGCTCCTTTAATATCAACCATCAAATCATCACCAATAACAATAGAGTTTTTCGGATTTGCCCCAGTTACTTTTAAGACATGTTCAAAGAATTTTACATGTGGTTTTAAATACCCAATTTCTTCTGAAATAAAAATGTGTTTAAAGAAATGTGTCAACCCGCAATTTTCGAGTTTTTTAAGTTGAACTTCTTTAAACCCGTTTGTAATAAGATTCAGGTTATATTGTTTGTTCAAAAAAGTTAAGCTTAAAAATGTATGTGGAAAGACCTTTTGTTTTGTCGGAGAAATTGTCAGATAATCTTTTGATAAATTTCTTGCAAGTTTTTCATCATCTATGTCAATGTCTTTTAAGGTTAAATCAAAACGTTTCCAACTTAATTCGTCTTTTGTGATTTTTTCTGAACGATAAAGCATCCAGAGTTCTTTATTGTACTCTCGATAGGTAGAATAAAATAAATCAAAACTACCATATTGTTGAGTAAGTTGGTACTTATGATATAACTCCATAAAAGTTTCTCGGCTGTTACGTTCAAAATCCCATAGAGTTCGGTCTAAGTCAAAAAATAAGTCTGTATAGGCGTGATTTTTAAAGCTATGCTTTTTCATAAATATGGTTTGTTCGTTACTTCATTACAAAGTTGTGTTTTTATTTTTTAAAATCATAGCTTTAAACAAAATATTTTTAAATTATTATAATGAATAACTCATAATTTATATAATTAACACTAATGCGTTAAAAATCCCCATGTTTTTAAAAGATCTGTTTTTTCATTTTTTTAGAGTTATTCTTGCCAGACATTGTAATTATTAGAAGATTCCTAGTATTAAATGGTTTTGTAATAAAACATTGACTTAGTTAATTTCAATGACAAGATACCTCGAGGTTGCCCAAAATTTATCAGGACGTGTGATAATCAAATTGTTATAATAATTTGCTGGACCATCAAATTTATAGGTATGTGCGGGATGAGTGCTAAGAATTTTAATATTTTTTGATTTTAATGGAATGCGCCTGATTTCATAGATGTTTAGCTTTTTGAATAAAGTGTTTTCAAAGTGTTCATCAATTTGGGAAATACTACCTATTCCTGCAAATCCACCTTTTCGAGTGGTTATCCCCATATTATATAATTCGCGACTGTTGCCAATAATATAATATCCGGTGCTTAAAATATTTTCCTGTGCTTTGATTTTTTTGTATTGCATTTGATTTGCAATCATCAGGGAGTCCAAGCTATCATTTAAGGTTTGCATTTCAAAACTCATGCTTTCTAATCGGTTTCGAAGTGTAGAAATATGTTCGTTTTTTCTGTCAACCGATCGGCCCAGTAAATCTAATGAACGTTGCATTTCATCATTAATCATGTCGCCGGATTCCATTTTCGAGCGTAATTCTTCAACTGTTGCTTTGTTTTCTTCCAGTAAACCATAAATTAGTAAAATGTCTTCTTGAATTTTTTCTTTTCCGATTATCCCAAATTCCATACTTTCAGCTGTCATTGAAATAATATCCTCTTTGCGTTTGATCTCCTCCAAGTTATGATTGATATCATTAAACGCCTGCATAAAGTCGTTTAATGATTCTTCTGCATTTTTTGCCTTATCTGTTAATTGCTCGTTTTTAGCTTTTAATTCTGAAATTAGTGCTTCTTTATCTTGTTCCTTTTTGTCTGAATTACAGCCAACAAGTATGAGTGCAAAAAATGTAAAAATAACAGTAAATTGTTTCATGTTTTAATGGTTCTGGTAAATCGTTTTATTTAAAACGTAAAAATATACAGAATGTTGAATAATAAAGTGAAAAAAACTTAATTTTTTCCTGAAACGACGACGACAAATTCTCCCTTTGGTGGATTTTCGGTAAAATGTGCAATAAGCTCACTTAAATCTCCACGGACAGTTTCTTCAAATCGTTTGGATATTTCCCTGCTAATAGAGGCTTGGCGGGATGTTCCCAACACTTCAGATAATTGTGTTAGCAGTTTGATAACCCGATAAGGCGATTCATAAAAAACAATGCTTCTACTTTCTTCTTCAAGTGCATGAATTCGCTTCATTCGTCCTTTTTTATGAGGCAAAAATCCCTCAAAAACAAAGCGATCATTTGGCAAACCAGATATAGCCAATGCAGGGATAATCGCAGTTGCTCCGGGAAGGCATTCTACCTCAATACCGGCATCAATGCAATGCTTAACAAGCAGATAGCCGGGGTCAGAAATTGCAGGTGTTCCAGCATCTGAAATGAGTGCAAAACTCGCTCCTGATAATATCTGTTGAACAAGACGCTCACTAGTTTTATGTTCATTAAATTTATGGTGTGAGATGAGTTTATTGTCAATTTCAAAATGCTTTAGCAAATTTCCTGATGTACGTGTGTCTTCAGCAAGAATGCCGTCAACGGATTTTAAGCATTCGATTGCTCGAAATGTCATGTCTTGCAAATTGCCGATTGGCGTGGGAACTAAACTCAATTTTCCACTCATAATTGATCTGAAAATTTAGTAATTAAGGTGAAAATTTCATGATATGCCGCTAAACTGACAGTTCTTTCTGTGTCTTGCGGATTATGATAAAACGTATTTCCACCACGACTATAAATAAATATTCCTTTAACACCCTGTGCGTTAAATGGATAATGGTCTGAGTTCGCTGAAATTCCTCTTGCCTGAATTTTTAGTTGCAGGGAGTCTTGTATGTTTATTTCTTTGAATTTCGAAAAGGCATCCTGATACGTACTGTCTTTTGCATTAACTATTGTAATTCCATCGCTGCCGGTGCCTACCATGTCTAAATTAATTAGAAAGTCAATTTCTGACAAGGGAAAGAGTGGATTTAAACTGTAATAGGTTGAGCCCAATAGACCGGCTTCTTCTCCTGTGAAAAGCATGATAACAACACGATAATCTACTGGGTTTTCAGTATAATGCTTTGCAATGTTTAAACATGTTGCAACACCTGAGGCATTGTCCTGTGCGCCCGGAAAAAAGATGCTGTCTCCAATTCCGCCAAGATGATCGTAATGTGCAGTAAATACAATGGTTTTTTTGTCCGTTTCCCCCGGGATGTAAGCGATAAGATTACTTGTCTCTACGGGTTTTTGTTCAGATTCGATATGTAGTGCGATGGTTTTTGCTGATTCGGGAAATTTAGACTTGTTGAATCGAATTATAGCCGCATCATTTTTTGTTGCACTTATGCTCCATATCGGATAAATATCCTGTACCAAAATATATCCGCGGGCTTTTAAAAAGTTGTCAGAGATTTTTGTCCGAATAAAATGCTTTTGTTTTCGATCAGATATCTCATGCAAATGTAAAACAACAAATTTCCCTTCTGTATTTTTCTTTTTGATTTTGCAAAACTTGGATGAATCGTTTAAAAACTGTATTGGAACCTTATAAAGTTCAAATTTTTCATTAATATTACCACAATCCGGACTAATAATATATTCAGTTCCTGCTTGATATGTTTTATCGTCAAGTTTTAGGCTGTATGCACTTGGAAACACATTGACAACATAACTCAAATCTTGTTTGTAATTGTCCTGAAACGGACTTAAGCCGATGCTTTTCATTTCTTGTTCTAGAAAATCGGCAGCAAGTTGAACTCCTTGTTTCGTGTATCCACGTCCGAAATATTCTTCTGCAGTCAATGTTTTAATAATTTTGCGCACGTAACTTGTGTCTTGAGCCTGCAGCAGACTTTGAAAACAGCATAAAATACATATTGCAATAATTATTCGTTTCATTATAGCCTATTTTGCAGGAATATATTTGCGTTGAACAATGCTTAAGAAATAGTTGACTGTTTCATTAGATGCATCCCAATTGTATTTTTTCAAAATTTCTTGTGCTTCATCGAAGCTTCGTTTTGTGTTGAGTTCATCAATGGTTTGATTAAATTCGTCGGAATTTCCATTAAAAAGTTCTTTGATAAATAAGAAACGATCGCCCAGATTAATAGCGGCTCTGATGTCAGCAATTGGTTTAGCTTGAAATTTATTTGCCAATTGATTGTCTTTTTTACCAATGCTATCGTTCATGCTTTTTTTATCTTTCCCGAGTGTTTCTCCAAGACTTTCAGCCGGCTTTTTTGCTTCATTTCTGAAGAGGTTTCCCTGTTCTTGAGTTGTTTCAAATGATGCTGCTGGCTTTTCCTCTTTTTGTTCGTGAATTTCAGATTTTATCGGTTCTTCTTGCTCTATGGGTTTCGTGGATTCTTCTTGCTCAACCGGTTTAGGGCTGTGATTAAAAAGCTCATCAGCATCTAGTCCAATTTCCTCTTCATCTTCTTCTTTAGTATCTATTTTATTGGAATTAGTCTGCGGAGCTTCTTTTATTTCTGTCTCAATATTTTCCGTTTCTTTTTTAACGGGAGGGACAACTGTTTTCTCAATTTTTTGAGATTGAGTGGATGCAATTACAGATTCATCTGATTTTTTTTTATCCTCATTTTCATGCTTTAAAATCTCAACATAAAGCTCCCTGATTTGTTGCAGCGCAGTGTCAACATCCAATTGATGGGCATTGTGTTTTTCAATGCGTTTAAGCGTTTTTCCTAAAGATTCCCAAAGATTAATTGTGTGTTTTGTTTCCATATACGGGTTTTGTTAAACAGATTTTATAAGTTTGTAAAATTAAAACAAATTAACCGGATTTAATAATTTCCCGGAATGTTTAACGAAAGTAAAGAAAAACGCAAAGACCGTGCCGGCTGGATAGAAGTTGTTGCAGGTTCGATGTTCTCAGGTAAAACTGAAGAACTTATTCGTCGTTTACGACGCGCGCAATATGCTCGTCAGCGACTTGAGATATTTAAACCTGCCATTGATATTCGCTATTCAAAGGAGGAGGTGGTTTCTCATAATGAAAGTGCAATTCACAGTACCCCAGTCAGTTCTGCGAGCAATATATTAATGCTTGTGCAGGATGTTGATGTAGTGGGAATTGATGAAGCGCAATTTTTTGATGATGGTTTGGTGGATGTTTGTATTGAGCTTGCAAATCGAGGAATTCGTGTTGTTGTTGCCGGTTTGGATATGGATTTTAAAGGGCGTCCTTTTGGACCCATGCCAGCATTATTTGCAGTTGCTGAAGAGGTAACAAAAGTGCATGCAATATGTCTGCGATGTGGTGATTTGGCACACTATTCATATCGAACAGTGGCTGGTGAAGAAAAGGTTCTGCTTGGTGAAACAGATTCCTATGAACCCTTGTGCCGTACCTGTTTTATAAAAGCGACAAAATCTAGAGATGAATGAAATATCATGTCTCAAAAATTGCTAAAATATGTCATGCAAAATTATTGGGTGATGTCGATTTGTATGTTGAGCATTTGTTGACTGATAGTCGAAGTATTACACAGTCTCGTAATACTATGTTTTTTGCGTTAAGCGGATATCATCATGATGGACATGAGTTTGTTGAAAGTTTGTACCAAGCAGGTGTTCGTGTTTTTGTTGTCAAAAAAAAACCGATAATTATTCATCCCGATGCGGCATATTTGCTGGCGAATGATGTCTTAAAGGCATTGCAAGCCGTGGCAAAAGATTATCGCTGCCAATTTGATCTCCCTGTTGTTGCGATTACCGGTAGTAATGGCAAAACAATTGTTAAGGAATGGATAAATCAAATTGCAAGTCCATATCATTATATTGTACGTAGCCCAAAATCGTATAATTCACAAATCGGCGTGCCTTTGTCCGTTGTGCTTCTAAATAAACAAGCAGATTTTGCGATATTTGAGGCAGGTATCTCTCAAAAGGGAGAAATGAAAGCTTTACAGGATATAATAAATCCTGATATTGGTGTTTTTACAGGACTTGGTGCTGCCCATCAGGAAAATTTTGATTCATCCGAAGAAAAACTTCGCGAAAAACTGTTGCTGTTTAAATCCTGTAAAACTATTATTGCGCCTGCGGATACTCCCAATTTTAAAACGACCTTAAATGACTTATTTCCTGAAAAATCGGATGCATTAATTACTTGGTCATTTGATAATGAGGCCGATTATCAATGTACTCAGCAAGGATTTGATAGCGAAACAAAAATTCGTTTGGAAAGCAGAAACGAGCTTGTTGAATTTAGTATCCCTTTTACTGATAGAGCTTCAATTCATAATGCCATTTCTACCTATATAATTGCTCGCAGTATGGACATGAAAAAGGAACAAATTATTCCTAGAATGAGCCTGCTTGAGCCCGTTGCTATGCGGCTCGAAGTGTTAGAAGGGATTAATAATTGCAAAATTATCAATGATACTTATAATTCTGATGTGAATGCTTTGCAAATTGCATTGGATTTTGCATCAAAACAAGCTGGAAAACTTATCGTTATACTTTCAGATATTGTGCAATCAGGTCGTCCGGAAAAGGAGTTTTGCCAAGAAGTTTCTGATATGTTGATCCATGATGATATACAACTGATAGGTATTGGTGAGCATATTTCCGCCAACCGTTTATTTTTTGATTCAGGTGCTCGGTTTTTTCAATCAACAGCAGAGTTTCTGGACAGTCGGTTGTATCTCGATTTTAAGGATGCTGTCGTTTTATTAAAAGGTGCACGAAAATTCAAGTTTGAAGAAATTACAAGAGTTTTAGAAAAGAAATTGCACCAAACTGTGCTGGAAGTAGATTTGAATGCAATGCGAAAAAATCTTGGCTATTTTCGGAGTTTATTGCCCGAAACAACCAGAATCATGGTGATGGTAAAGGCTTTTTCTTATGGGAGCGGATATGTTGAGGTAGCAAAATTATTACAAGAGCAATCTGTCGATTATTTGGGTGTTGCATTTGCTGACGAAGGGGTTGAGTTGCGAAAAGCCGGAATTAGTTTGCCGATTATTGTCATGAATCCTGAGAATTCAGCCTTCGATCTGATGTTGAATTATAATTTGCAATTTGAAATATATAGTTTGTCACAATTGCGTGCATTGTTGACCCGTATGAAAAATCGTGCAGCTGAAAGCATACAAATTCATATTAAATTAGATACCGGTATGCATCGGCTTGGATTTCAAACAAATGAAATTCAGGAACTGCTTTCCTTGTTGGATGATAAGGTAATTCATGTGTCCTCGGTGTTTTCACATCTTGCGGCGAGTGACTCGCCAGAGGAGGATGAATTTACTGCACTTCAATTGCAGCGATTTCATGACATGTATGAGGAAATTTCGTTAGTGTGTGAAACTCCTCCAATACGACATATTGCAAACACCCATGGCATAATTCGTCATCCGGAAACGCATCTTGATATGGTGCGTCTGGGTATAGGGTTATACGGTTACAGCAGTCAAGATAATAACTTTCTGAAAACGGTGATTCGTTTAAAAACACGAGTTTTGGATGTGAAAGCATTAAAATCCGGAGGAACTGTCGGATATAATCGCTCTGGGAAGCTTTTGCGAGATTCTGAAATTGCAATATTACCAATTGGTTACGCGGATGGGATTCGCCGCAGGCTTGGAAATGGTAATTGGGAGGTGTTTATTGCAGGAAAAATGTACCCGATAATTGGAGATATCTGTATGGATATGTGTATGGTAGATGTTACCGGAGCTAAAGTGAATCCAGGAGATGAGGTGGTCTTATTTGGAGATAAACCGAGTGCAAAAACGATGGCTGATAAGCTTGAAACGATTGTTTATGAGGTTTTTACTGGCATCCCGCCTCGCGTGAAACGTATTTATACTTCTGAGTCATGAGAAATTTTTCCATCGTAATTATTACGAAAAATGAAGAAAAAAATCTCGAACGATGTTTAAAATCTGTTGAGGGATTAACAGATGATATTGTTGTATTTGATTCAGGAAGTACCGATAATACAGAAGCGGTTGCAGAATTATATCATGCAAATTTTTTCACACATGATTTTAAGAATTTTTCCGATCAGAAAAACCGTGCTAATAAAGCCGCAAAATACGATTGGATTTTATCTTTAGATGCGGATGAAGCGTTTAGTGAATCCCTGAAATCATCTTTTTTAGAGGCAGTTGCAGAAAAATCTGAAGCCGTTTTTTTAATAAATCGCTTAACAAATTATTGCGGGCATTGGGTGAAACATTGCGGATGGTATCCCGATTGGAAATTGCGATTTTTTAATCGACAAAATATGCAATGGGAGGGCAGCATTCATGAGGAGTTATTATCCGATAGAAGGGTTGATGTAAAGAAATTGAACGGACATTTATTACATTATTCTTATAATACCGTTGCAGATCACCACAAACAAGCACGCCGATTTACTGAATTAAAGGCTCTAAGAATGAGAGCAGAGGGAGTTAAGGACAATGCTTTTCTCTCATTTTTTTCTGGGATTTGGAAGTTTTTCCAGATTTATCTGCTTAAAAAAGGATTTATGGATGGAAAAACAGGAGGGAAGATTGCTGTAATTTCTGCAAAATATGCTTTAAAACGGTATCGGTTAGGGCGTAATTAATCATTCTTTTTGATATGTTGGCCGATTTAAGTGCAACTATTTTGTCATAATTAACATCTTAGTATGAATTGCATGATATGTTTGTTCTGATGAATACTCATATATATTGGTGTGTGGCGTTTAGTTAATTTTGTTTTTGAGAATTTTAAAATATTTTTGAATTACACAAGAATGATTATATTTGTAATCTTATTATGAAACAATTGTTAAATTTAAATTTTAATACTATGAAAAAGTTTACTCTAATGATGTCTTTAGTTGTATTAGCATCTTTCGCTTTTGCGCAAGTGGTTGGCGTACATGCTCCTACTAAAGATAAAGTACAAAAAGTTAAGTACAACCAAGCCAAAGGTGGCGAAGATGTTGTATGGGAAGTTACATTTGAAGAAGATCCTGCTGTATGGACTATCGCTCACGATGCGGGCGAAGCTGATTGGACAATTTCTGATTCAACTGTTACCGGTGTGACATTTGAAAATGGTGTGGATTTTACTGATGAAGATTTACCCGATGGAACTTTAGTAAGTTCAATGTGGTTGTATTGTGGACGTCGTGATGTGGGTGTATTCTCTGAATCAGGCGGAAATTTTGCATGGATTGATGGTATTACTGATTTGTTGTTAGGTACCGAAGAAATCAAAAACGCATGGGTTCAGTTTGATGGGCTTGACATGACAGGTGTTGATGCACCAAAATTGTCTTTCTATCAAAATTACAAAGCACTAAACTCTGCATTCTCTTATCTTGATATTAGTCTTGATGGTGGTGCAACTTGGGCACACGAACTTATACTTAATGAAGATGTTGAAGGAAACTCATACGGAGATGACCGTTATGAAGTAATTTTGACAGACTATATTGCTGGTGAAGCAAACGTTTCTTTACGTTTCCGTTGGCAAACTACAGAAACTAGCATAGGCGGATATGGATATGGATGGGAAATTGACGATATTAAAATCGTAAATAACCCTGATGTTGATATGGTTTTGAAAAAAGGAGTTATGAACTTCTTCGATTATGTTGATTATACAGATCCTGCAAATGTTGATTATTTCCATATTAGCTCACATTACGGAATGCTTCCAGAAGAGCAATTTGAAGCAAATGCTGCTGTAATGGTTTTCAATGGTATTGTTGAAAGTAAAGGAAATCTTAATATAACTCCAGACTTTAATGTTGCCGTTTTTGATCCTGAAATGAACGAAATTTACAATGAAACTGTTTCAGGTGCTAACTTAAGTACAGCACAGGTTGATACTATTGATTTGTTAGTTGAATTAGCGCTTGATGGAGCTCCTTATCCAGCACTTGGTGAATATACTGTGGTTTATAATGTAGTTGCTTTAGATGATGCTTATGAAGTTGACAATAATGACACAACTTTTTTCCACGTAACTGACGAAATTTATGGTCGTGACTTGGATAATATGATTTCCTCTGCTGGTCCATCGAACTGGTTAGACGGTGGTGAAGATGGTGATATGCTTGCTACAAATTATGTCTTTTTATATGAGACTACAGTTGAAACAATGGATGTATATATTGCTGAAAGCTCAACTGCGGGAACTTCTATGGTAGCTCACGTTATGCAATATGATGACGGTGCTTCTGATTGGGTTGATATTGGTACTAGTGATTTAATTGTGGTTACTGAAGAAATGCTCGGAACATGGCATTCATTTACTTTCCCTGATCCAATTAATATTGTTCCTGATGTTGAAACCAGTGCTTTTGAAGTAAAAGCTGCTGTTGAATTCTATTATGGTAGTGATGAAGAGGCAGAGTTAGTAATTGGTTATGATCCTACTGTAAATGTGAGTATTTGGGGTGCAAGTTGGTACTTTACTGCTGGTTCAAATGCAAACTCTTGGTTGTCACTTTCTAACTGGTCACGTGGTGGTTTAGGTATCCGTTTGCTAACTCCTACTTCACATGATGCAATTGCTCCAATTAATGCTGATAATGTAAATGTTTATCCAAACCCAACTACAGGTCAAATTACTATTGAAAATGTACGCGGTGCTGATGTTGAAGTTTTCAACCTTGTTGGACAACGTGTTTATACAGCAACAAATATGGATCAAAATATGAGTATCGATTTAAGTAATCTTTCTGAAGGAACTTATATCGTAAAAATTAGTGGTACAAATACCTTCAAAACTCAAAAAATTAACATTGTAAAATAATTCATGTTAATCGAAAATAATTTTAAAAAGACCGGTTTTGCCGGTCTTTTTTTTGATATAACTGCTTTTTGAAAATTCAACGAGTTAGCAAAAGTAAAATTTGATGCTAAAACAAATCGTTAAAGCATGGTTAAATTTTTTACAGAAATTAGATAATACCGATAAGTGAATCCGCCACATGGTGGATTCTACATCGGCATTATACTTGCAATTTTAATTTTAAAGTAGTATAATACCGATTGTGATTCAAAATTACCGATATGCTACGCTTTGTTACGCCTATCGGTGTTGAATCTACATCGGCATAATACCGGAATTTTTGATTTTAAAGTGGTATTACATGATTTTTTGTTTTAAATTTGGAGTATGATAATTTTTCGTTTATTACGCGAAAGTGTAAGTTTTGCATTTCAGTCTTTACGAGTAAATAAACTGCGTACCTTTTTATCATTACTTGGAATTACTATCGGGATTTTTGCAATGATTTCTGTTTTTACAGTGATTGATTCACTTGAAAAACAAATTCGCGACTCTGTTTCCAGTTTAGGCGACGATGTTATTTATATTCAAAAATGGCCGTGGGAATTTTCACAGGATTATGCTTGGTGGAAATATATGAATCGTCCTGTTCCTACTTTGGAAGAATACGAAGTAATTCGTGATAATGCGAAAAATATCGAAGCTTGTGCTTTTATGGGCAGTGCTATGCGTAGTGTTAGTTATGAGGCTGTTAATACAAATTCCTCGATATTGGTGGCAACTCATGATTATAAAGATAACAGAGACTTTGATATCTCGAAAGGGCGATATTTTAGCGAAAAGGAATCACTCGTGGGAAGTAATGTTGCCATAATTGGATATAATATTGCCGAGAATTTATTTGCAGGTCGCAATCCGATTAGTAAAGAAATAAAAGTTGACGGACATCGTGTTACAGTAATTGGTGTATTTGATAAAGAGGGATCTAACATGATGTCAAACAGTCATGATCATTTAATAATGCTTCCAGTGAATTACGGAAAACGGATTTTTCGTTTAAATTCAGATGAGCTGAATCCTATGATTTTAGCCAGTGCAAAATCGGATGTAAGTATTCAACAAATGAATGATGAGCTGGAAATTTTACTTCGTTCGCACCGGCGCTTAAGTCCGCTTGAGGAGCCAACTTTTGCATTAAATCAAGCGAGTATGATATCGCAAGGAGTTGATAAAATTTTTGCAACCATTGATATTGCCGGTATTATAATTGGTGGGTTTGCAATTCTAGTTGGCGGATTTGGCATTGCGAATATCATGTTTGTATCCGTAAAGGAAAGAACCCGAATGATAGGAATTCAAAAAGCAATAGGCGCAAAATCTGGATTTATTTTAACACAATTTTTATTTGAGGCAGTTGTTTTGTCACTGATGGGAGGTGTATTAGGATTAGTTTTGATTTATATCGGAACCTTAATTGGTTCGAGTCTAGTTGATTTTGAATTTATTTTGAGTTTTAATAATATCCTAACAGGATTAATTATTTCCGGTGTTATTGGAGTAATTAGTGGGTTTTGGCCGGCAAAACAAGCGGCATATTTAGACCCAGTAATTGCAATGAATCAAGCTTAACAACCACTAAACACTAAATTAAAAGCATGAATAATACAGGCTAAAACATCATATTAAAAAACACCCTTGCAATTGATAAATAAATCAATAAGCCCATAATGTCGTTTATAGTAGTAATAAATGGGCCGGTTGCTAAAGCGGGATCAATTTTTAGTTTATGCAAAATCATTGGGACAAAAGCCCCGAACATGGTTGCAAAAACAATAACGATCATTAGCGCTGAGCTTACTGAGATTGCTAAGGCAAAGGTGTCTGAAAATAAAAGATTGTAAGCAAAAATAAGTGTGGCACAAATTAACCCGTTTAATGATCCCACCATAAATTCTTTGACAAGACGTTTCCCAGTACTTTTAAGATTCATATTTCCTGCTGCAATGCCTTGTACAATAATTGAAGAGCTTTGTACACCAGCATTTCCGCCCATTGCTGCAATAAGCGGAAGAAATAAAGCAATGCCTGCATATTTTATTAAATCACCTTCAAAATATCCAATCACTAATGCGCCAAAAATTCCACCCATTAATCCTATAAGCAACCAAGGGATTCTAGACTTTACCTGTAGCCAGACTTTGTCAGTAGGTTCAACGTCATGCGTAATACCGGAAGCCAATTGATAATCTTTTTCTGCCTCTTCGCGGATGACATCCACAACATCATCAATGGTAATTCGCCCAGAAAGCCGATTGATATGATCTACAACTGGTAAGGCAACCAAGTCATATTTTTCCATGATTTGCGCAACTTCCTCTGAATCAGTGTCTGTTCGGACAGAAATAATGTCATCCTCAATTAAATCGATTATTTTGGTGGTTGTTGGCTTAAATAATAAGTTTTTTAAAGAAACAATGCCTTTGAGTTTATTTTCATTATCCACTACATATAGATAATAAATTTCATCCATGTCTTGAGCTTCATCACGGATTTCCGCAAGTGCTTCTTTTACTGTCAGATTTTCATTGATAGCAATAAGCTCTTTTGCCATCAAACCCCCAGCGGTGTCTTCATCAAAATTCAGCAAGTCAACAATGTCACTGGCTTGTTCGCTGTCTTTAATGAATCCGAGAATATCATCTCGTTTATCATCGTTGAGGCTTTGCATAATATCCGCAGCATCATCCGAATCCATATTTTCAATGAATTGGTGCGCAATTAATTCGCTGGGAATTACATTTAAAAATCGCACTCTGTCATCGTCCTCAAGCTCAACAAGTACATCCGATGCGATGGATGGCTCAAGTAAGAGGTAGGTATAGCGTGCCTCATCAATATCTAACTCGTTGTATATTGATGCAATGTCTGCAGGGTGAAGGTCTTCAAGTATCTTGAGTACTTTTTCTTCTTCCTGATTGGCAATTAGGGCTTTTAGCTCCTGTATAAATTCATTACTAAGTTCAAATTGCATAATTACGGATTAACTTAGTTGATTACTAATTTTAATAAAATCGCTAACTGAGCATTGTTCGGGTCTCAGACCTAACCATTCTGCATCTTTGGGCAAAGATAATAAAAAGCCTTTAAGTGAGTTTCTCATGGTTTTTCTGCGCTGATTGAATGCTGCTTTAACGATTTTTTTGTGTAAATCCGGATTATCCGGACATGGTAGTTCAATGTTTCGTTTTAGCCTAAAAACCCCAGATTTTACTTTCGGAGGTGGGAAGAAAGATCCTTCATTCACCGTAAATAGATATTTTGTGTCATAGTAGGTTTGAATGAGCACACTTAAAATGCCGTAGGTTTTATTATTATGTTCTGCACAGATTCTTTTGGCGACTTCTTTTTGCAACATAAAAACGGCTTCTTCTACAATGTCTTTATTTTCGAGGATTTTAAATAATATAGGACTGCTGATATTATAAGGTAAATTCCCAATTAAACAGATTTTTCCTTTAAAATGAGATCTGAAATCAAATTTCAAAAAGTCTGCATGGATGAGTTTCTCAGATAAGTCAGGGAAATGTTCATTCAGATAGGGAATAGATTCATTGTCGGTTTCTATCGCCCAAAAATCCGATTGTATCGCCATTATTTGCTTTGTCAGTATGCCTTTTCCAGGACCAATTTCCAGTACTGGAAATGTGTTCCCATTAATCAGACCATTCGCTATGCGCCTGCTAATGCCGGGGTCTGTTAAGAAATGCTGCCCGAGATGTTTTTTTGGTTTAACCATGATATTACCGATATTAAGATATTGCAAAATACGAAAAATCGTGTTAAATAATCACTATATTTGCCACAATTGTATTAAGCCTTTAGATGAATGAGTAAGCAGATTAAGAATATATTTAAATTTGTTCTCTTTGCGGGAATTGGAGCTGTGCTTTTGTGGTTAGTTTATCGTGATCAGGATTTTGGGGAGCTTTTTCAAAAAATGTCAGAAATACGTTGGGGCTGGTTAGTACTTGCAATTTTTGTAATGATGGCATCTCATGTAAGTCGTGCTTTGCGTTGGAATTTATTACTTGAATCCGTTGTTACTAAAAAACCCCGTTTTATTAATACATTTTTTGCCGTCTTGGTAATGTATTTTGTGAATCTTGCCATTCCACGGCTCGGTGAAGTTACCCGAAGTGGTGTTGTTTCTAGATACGATAAAATTCCATTTTCAAAAGTATTAGGAACCATGGTTACTGAGCGAGCTACAGATATGTTGCTTTTGG
Source organism: Bacteroidota bacterium (assembly GCA_034658655.1). Lineage (GTDB taxonomy): Bacteria > Bacteroidota > Bacteroidia > Bacteroidales > ML635J-15 > JAQIBY01. Next base: position 22 of record JAYEFQ010000117.1, on the reverse strand, counting down.
TTCTGATTACAGTTGTTGTGTT
>JAYEFQ010000116.1:21712-37399 GCA_034658655.1 Bacteroidota bacterium | reverse complement strand
TCCTTATGATTGCTCTCTATATTGGTAACGACCCATTCATCACCAAAATCTATCAATAAATTGAAAAAATCTTTTGTGAAATTTATACCCCAAAATTAAAAATTTCCACTAAATTTGCAGTAGAACCGATAAAGGAATTGTTTATGAAAATATATAAAGTAACAGAAGAATGTATTAATTGCCATGCTTGTGTTGACGTAGCTGACAAAAATTTTAAAATGGGCGAAGAAATAGCCTATGTGTATAAGCAACCGGAAAATGAGGAAGAAGAAAAGCTATGTGTGGAAGCATTAGAGGTATGTCCGGTTAATGCGATTGAAAGTGAAGATAAAAATATCAACACAGCAAAAAAAGAGCCGATTTTAGCAAAACATAAGGTAAAAGAAACTCTTGATAAATATCCAGACCTTAAAGATGTTTTATTGGGTTTTTCCAATGTATTTAAGAAACTGCTTAATCCCGTAATGTATAATACATTGGCAAAGTTTGCAAGTTTTAACGAAGCAGCAAGAGTCAGTGGTGTATCTGTTTGCGAAATTCTTCATGTATTAAATAAAGCCAACGGAACAGAAGAGTTATTGCATAAAATTGCACCTGAATGTATAAAAGATAAAGATTTTCAAGTCAATATATTAGAATTTAGCGATGATATTACATGGGAAGAAAATTCGGAAAGGTATATTTATAATCATGATAGTATGCCTGAAATAATTGAAAAACTTTCAAACTTAAAACCACAAGAAAATATAGTTTTAATAAGTGTAAAAGAACCTGTTGAATTAGTAAAAACAGCAAAAGGGCTTAATTTATCGGTTAATATTGAAAAAGCAAGAGAATACAGAGTATCTGTTTTTAACTCTAAAAAAGAGAAAAATATTGACTGGCGAGGACGCAAAGAAAATTTTGAGCAACTTGATGTGCGAACAATGCAAACCGATCCATTTGATATTATTATTCAAAAAGCTTATGCAACATCAGAAGATAACGGTTTTATTCTTATTCAACGATTTGAGCCTATTCCAATAATAAATATGCTTGCCGAAATGGGCTTTGAACACGAAACCGAACATATTTCACAATCGGAAATTTGGGCTTATTTTTATAAAAAACCAAATAGTAATAAGGATGAAAATACAAAAAACAAAACAGAAGTTGTTATACAATCGGCAACACCAGTTGCTTATCCTGTAATTATGCGAATGCTTCAATCTGATGTAATCAGAAAAAATATTGCTATTAAAGAACTAAAAGTATGGGAAGAAACAGAAAAGCATTTAGCATGGATAACAAACGGAAAGGCTGACATAAGCTTTTCTGCCATAATTACATCAATAAAACTGAAAAAATCTGATATAAAAATACCGGCTCTCTTTGTATGGGACAACTTTGTAATTCTTACCAGATACGAAGCAAACGATTTTAACGATTTAAAAGGTAAAGACATTTACACCCCACTTTTTGAAGAAGCACCGCCAGCAAAAATCACTAAATATTTGATGAAAGCAAACGGTTATAATCCAGATGATTTCAACTTTGTTTACGGCAAACCATTTGGAAGACCAGAGCAAATTTATGCCGATTTTGTTCAGGGCAAGGCTGATACTGTTATACTTAGAGAACCCGAAGCAAGTTACGCAATAAAAATAATGCAAGATCGAAACGAACATGTATCTATATTATCGTATAATGAAATGTGGAATAAAGTAAACCCCGGTTTTGGAAGTTTCCCTAATGCAGGAATTGTATTTAAAGGCGATTTTGTTCGCAAAAACCCTGAATTGGTAAACATATTTTTAGAAGAATTAAAGGAAGCTATTAATTGGGTAAACGAAAATAGAAAAGAATCTGCAAAATTATCTTTTGATATGATGCGACAACCAACCGATAGAATTGAATTATTTCTTGATAGAGTAAGTTTTAATTATGTAAGTGACGATGAGTTACTTGAAAAAGTTAAAGACTATTTTTCGGTTTTGACAAAAGAGAATATCATTGAAAACGAAATAGATACTGAATTTATTGAAATGTTTAAAATGAAATAATGAAACCTTAAATCCGCAATTAAATAATTGAAAGTTTTTTTAAGAATAAATTGCCATAAATTTAATAGTTACCGTGAAAATTTCGCCAAATAATCAAAAAACTAATTCATTTAGATGTGTTATTTGCTTACGCTATTATAATTAGAAATTGTCAAGTTTTTTTATTTGCTGCAAAACTATAAGTATTATAAAATCGAGCAGCTTAAAGTATATTATCATACAGTATATCAGCTTTATATGGATTTTTGTTTTATGTTTTTTTAGGCACACCAATTCCGTGTAGTACACTTGTTTTTTTACTTTCTAAGCTTTTATTAACTCATAAGGTCAATTTGAAAATAATTTAATGATCCATTCTTGAGCGATTTACTCTTATACTTTCACTTAACAATAATTCATAGCTCCGCCTTAGTGTTGATGCTTGCTCAATCTTTACATTGGCATTGCCATCTCTGTTTTCCAGATAAACAATTTTGTCACCTATCGTCGCTACACCTGGCAGATAACCTTTATTCTTTTTGTAGGTCTTTTTTGCATCATATTTCTTATTAGCCAATACTTGGTTATCATAATCAAAGTCATATGATTTACCTTTTTCTAATTGATTAGTGAGAATTAATGTTTTGATATTTAATCTATTTAACTTTGTGTTTATATTGAAATCATACACTTTGTGAGAAGATGATGTGATTTTTTCGTTTTCTACTGATAGCTCATTAATGCCTCGTTAAAAGCAAAAATAACATCGCCTATTTTGTCAACCTTATTCCTTAACAACCACTAACTCTTTGTCAATCAACTTACTTATGCCCGATTTATTGATTAATTCATTCACAAATGAAATCCCTGCAAAAGGGCTTGCTGAACCAGATAATTTTTGTGTTTTTATGCTCATGTTTTTATCCTATTTTGTTTTATTACAATCACTAAAATAAGTGATAAAAACATATTGCTAAATACTTAGTAAAAAACTTTTACACAAGTATTTAGCTTTTATTGTTGAAAAGTAATTGCGGATTTAAGGTAACATAAAATAAAGTAACTACTCAGTGCTAAAATTAAAAACATTAACTATTCAAACACATTTGAAACGATAGCACGATAATACGCCACATGGCGGATGCAAAAAAAGAAAATATGGGACACTGGATATCAAACAGGAGGTTGCAACCTCTTGTTGATTCCAATATTCTTTCTCAAATTTGCGGTAACGAGCTACTTTTGTTGATACTGATTAGTTACAAAAAGCATAAGCACCTGAAAACTTCTTATAATTTTTAGAAATGTATTTCAGTGCTAAATACCTAAAAAAGTGCAAATTTTATGCAAATCAAAAAATGCAGGCACTTTCAAAAAGTCCTGCATTCTTTGGTATTACTTTGTGACTGATCGGAGGCTCGAACTCCGGACCCTCCCGAAGCAAGTTCGGGATGCTCTACCTGCGGAGTTTTTGAAAATAGGATTTTGACTGATTAGCCTCGCAAATTCTGTATGGTTGAGTTTAGTCTAAAAGTTTTAAAGTTGAAAGTAGAAAGTTTACAAAGTTAAATTGCTTATTATCAATGGTTTGCATTTTTTAACTTTAAGAACTTTACAAACTTTATACTTTTAACTTCTTCTATGGTTTAAATAAAAAAGCCATCCGGTGAATCGAATGGCTTTTATTATTGTGTGACTGATCGGGGGCTCGAACCCCGGACCCTCTGCTTAAAAGGCAGATGCTCTACCTGCTGAGCTAATCAATCAACCTTATTTAGTGCGTTTCCAATTGTTTTGTCTCAATTGGGAGTGCAAAGATATTGACAAGTCTTAAATTACCAAAAAAAAATAACGTTTTTTTGTAAAAAATGTTACAAGTCTTTTCATTCTGCTCACTTATAATTATTTATGATGAAAAATATTTTTTTTAAATTGAGTCAACCTTTTTCTTTTTTCTGCGTCATTATTTCAAATACTTTTATCAGATTTTATTTTTTGATTATTTAAACGAATTTTCTTAACTTGCGAACTTAAACTGAATAAATTATTAAAGAATGTCCAGATGAAAAAAAATGCTACTTTTTTCTTATTATTTGTGCTGTTATTAAATGCATCAAATTTGTTTTCTCAGATTAGCCAAGGGGGAGTTCCACTTAGTTTTACCTTGAAGTCTGACTTATCTTCAGAAATTGATAATGTCTTTATCAATCCTCCTGACATGGAAGCAGTACGTGAATTTCACGATTATTTAGAGAAAAATGGTGAAATGTATCGCGTCGCAGAGCCAATTGATGTAAGTATTTCAATGGAAAACTCAGGAACATGGGATGTTCTTGAGGATGGTACTAAAATTTGGAGACTTCGAATTACTTCTGAAGATGCTGAAGCTTTAAGTTTGTTGTATGATCAGTTTTATTTGCCAGAAGGGAGCCAACTTTTTATCTACAATGAAAATCATGCACAAGTAGCAGGAGCATTTACTTCGGTTAATAATCCGATTTCTCCTAATCGCTATTCTACACAAATTATTCAAGGTGAAACAACAACACTTGAATATATTGAGCCAGCATATGTTACTGAAACTCCTCGTTTGGAAATTTATACTATTTCATACATTTATCGTGGGGTTGATGCATTAGTGGGTTATTATAAGCAAAGTCGTCCAACTGGTTTTGGTAATTCTGGAGATTGTGAAGTCAATGTGAATTGTCCTGAAGGGGATAATTGGCAAGATGATAAAAGCGGAGTTGCATTGATATATATTCCAGATCCGGGTGGATTATGTACTGGGTCTCTAGTGAATAATACAAATGAAGATGGAACTCCGTATTTTCTAACTGCAGATCATTGTGGAGGTGATCAAAATGATCAAGATACATGGCAGTTTTATTTCAATTTTGAATCGCCTGATTGTGCAGACCCTGGTACTGAACCTGCTCATGATGATATTATAGGAGCTAATAAAATTGCACGCGGACCTGAATCCGGAGGCTCTGATTTTCTGCTTCTCGAATTGTTAACAACACCTCCAGTAGATTATGGTGTTTATTATAATGGTTGGGATAGAACCGATGTTCCTATTACCAATGGCATCGGAATTCATCATCCAGCTGGGGATATCATGAAAATTTCACGTAGCGGATCTACTTCTGTTACGACGTGGACAGGTGGAATGACTGATGCCCACTGGGAAGTTACATGGCAGTCAACAGTAACAGACTGGGGGGTAACTGAAGGTGGCTCATCAGGCTCTCCTTTATTTGACGAAACTACAAAACGGATTGTTGGTACACTTACCGGAGGTGGTGCTTCTTGTTCAAATCAATCCTCTCCGGATGATTATGGAAGATTTGACATACACTGGGAAGACAACGGATCTACTGATGCTGATCAACTTGCACCTTGGCTTGATCCTACGAATTCTAATGCTATGTCGGTAGATGGTTATGACCCTGCTGCTGCAAGTAATTTAACTGCCGATTTTGAGGCAAGTCAAACTAATATTATGCCAGGTACATCCATTAACTTTACCGATTTGAGTATCGGTGACCCAACTTCATGGTCTTGGACTTTCGATGGAGCATCTCCAGGAACAAGTTCAGACCAAAATCCAACAGGCATTAATTATGCAACCAATGGTACTTATGATGTTACTTTAGAAATATCTGATGGTACGGATAATGACACTGAAATAAAAACAGGATATATTATAGTTGAAGATACCCCTACCGAATTAGCCGCTGCATTTGAACCTTCTGAAAATGTGCTTGCTCAAGGTGAATGTATTAATTTTCAGGATCAATCAACTGGAGATCCTACAGGATGGACATGGACATTTGACGGTGGAACACCTGGAACAAGTGATCAGCAAAACCCTACAAACATTTGTTTCAATACGCCAGGAGTGTATGATGTAACTTTAGAAATTGAAAATGGTACTGATACCGATTCTTATACTTATGTGGATTGTATTACTGTATTAGATCCTGCTACCGATCCAATTTGTGCATTTATGGCAAATACAACAGTAGTTCCTGTTGGAGGAGTTGTAACCTTTACTGATACTTCTGTAAACGGACCATATGTTGCATGGGCATGGGCGTTTGAAGGTGGAATACCTGCAACCAATGAACAAGAAACTCCTCCTCCGGTTGCTTATTTAAATGTTGGAACTTATGATGTAGAACTCCGTGTTGAACATGAAAACGGAAATCAATATATTTGTACAAAAGAGGATTATATTACTGTTGTCCCTGATGCAATTGAACCTCCTGAAACGAATTTCATTGCAAATTACACCGTTATTGCGCCTGGTGAGGCTGTGGACTTCATGGATATCTCCGGAAATGCTCCTTATCAATGGGAGTGGTGGTTTGAAGGTGGTTTCCCAGAAATTTCAACCGATCAAAATCCAAGCAATATTTTATATGCTAATGACGGTGAATATGATGTGCGTTTAATTGCAAGAAACTCAGAAGGAAATGACACACTCGTAAAAGCAGATTATATTATTGTTAGTGTTGACGATCCTTGTATCGAAAATGGAGATATTCCATTCGCAGCATATACAGCAACTAATCGTTTGCTTTCTGCTGGACAACGTACTTATTTCGAGGATTTGTCAACAAATTATCCCTCCACTTGGAATTGGTATTTTGATGGCGGAAATCCTGTAACATCAACTATGGGTAGCCCCCTTGGTGGAATTGAATACAATATTCCCGGAATATATGATGTTACTTTAAGTGTGAGTAATTCATGCGGTGTCGATCTCTTGACAAAAGATGAATATATTTATGTTTTCTCAGGTACGGTATATCAATACTGCGACACATTGACAAATGTACGCGGTGGTGAAATCCCTGCAAAAATGAATACGCCTGGAACATGGGGTTTTATTGCTGGTCATAATGGTGAAAGAATCCGTTATTATGCAGATAAATTCAACGATTATACATTCTCACAAATTGAAGGCCTAATTGTTCCTGTGAATAATTCTGTTTATGGAGAATATGATTCTTACGTGACATTTTATATTTGGGAAGGATCAACAGAGTATCCAGACAGTATTTTGGCAGAAAAACGGGTGAACATCCGCGATATGCCGGAAAATTTCAATTCTGTTGTTGAATTTGATTCCCCCGTATTGGTTGATGGACCATTTTATGTCGGATTCAAATTAAATTATCCCGATGAAAACGGTGATGGAATTAGCGATGATTATTTCGTTGTTAGTGTTGCCGGAAACCGTGGACCAGTTGAATCGCAAAATACAATGTATGTAGAGAAATCAAGTACTTGGTATTCAAGTGTTGAATATTTTAATATTGCAACTTCACTTGCCATTAAACCCGTTGCTTGTCTTGTAGATATTAGCGAGTTCGATATCCAGAAAGATGTACATACTTATCCTAACCCAACCAGCGATATAATGACTGTAGAATTGGGTGATGAATACTTTGGTCAGGAAGTAGAAATTCAGGTGTATGATTTAACCGGAAGACAAATTTCACTTGATATTCAGGATTTATATTCCAATGAATATCAACTTAATTTCAAAGATCAAACATCGGGAATTTATTTCATAAAAATTCAAATTGGTGATGAAATGATTACTAAGAAAATTTCTGTAATAAGATAGACATTATTAATTTTATTTCTACAAAAAGTCATTCTGAATCCAGAATGGCTTTTTTTATATTTGTATATATCTTATGATTATTGTAGATTTACAATGCAAAATATGGATTAAATGAAACCAGATAAACTTTATCAATTGCTTAGTAATCAATGGGCTTTCGCTCTATTTCTTTTTTTGCTATTATTGCTGATAACTATAAACCATCCGATGTTTTGTGATGAAGGGTTCTGGCATTATATTGCAAGCATTTGGGCTGAAGATGGCTTGGCTCCCTATCTTCATTCAGTTGAGAATAAACCACCTGGTATTTATTATTTGTATATGCTTTCCAATTGGCTGTTTGGTGTAAATGTCATGTTTGTAAGGTTATTAGGAATTGTGTCAATTCTATTTAGTGCGATTCTTGTAAAGCGATTGATAGAGCGGTTTTCTAATGAGTCAGCCGGACTAATTGGAATGTATGTTTTTGGCTTAAGTAACACTTGGTATATTGTGGATGGTCATTATCCCGCAGTTACCGAAAGCTTTATGTTATTATTTGTTTTGCTTGCTTTTTTGCGTTTTACACGAGCTTATCCTAATTCTCCAAAAGGAGTCGATTTTTTAATTGCAGGTATTCTTCTTGGTTGCGCAGTGTCATTTAAGCAAATTGCCGTTTTCTCTGGCTTGGCGTTTATTTTGTTTTATTTTATGCTATATGTTAAGTCATTTAATTTAGCATCGCATGTAAAAAATACTTTCCTTATTATTGGCTCTGCACTTTTTGCCCATTTATTATTTGTCTTTCCGGTCCTGTTTTCTGGTGTTAGTTTTGCTGAGTATTTTAATGGTGTTTGGTTGATTTTATTAGATGATGGTACCTTGCAAGGAGATGTACAGGCCTTATATGATTTTTTCGGTGATTGGTTTAATTCTAAGCTCTTTATTTTTTGGTTAGTTATTCCGCTTGCGTTTTTTAAGCGAGATATCATGAAGCAAAAATACGTGCCAGCTTTCTTTATTTGGCTTTTTATTGATATGCTAGCAACAAGTTTGCCTGGTACATTTAATGAACATCAATTTAAACCATTTTTGTTTCCTGCAACTGTTTTGTTTTCTGTGTTATTTGCAAGTTTACTTAATGTGGATCTGCGTAATGATAAAAAGAAAATACAATTTTCTTATTTTTTAATTGGACTTATTATCGTTTTGTTCCCGTATAGGAACGTCATAATTAATGGATATCTTGAAGGATTCCCTGATAATACAGTTCAAGTTGGGAAATGGATTGAGGAAAATACTGATGAGGATAAAAGCCTTTTTGTTTTTGATTATGGGAGTGCTGGAATTATTATGGCATATTCTGATCGAATTTGTCCTGTCCCAAATTTTAATTTAGTTTTCGTAAATACATTGGATGAGTATAAAGCGCTTAATGAAAATTTATTGAAAAATATGCCTGATATTTTAGTAATAAATAATACGGGATATATTGATAATAATCTGCTTCAAGATGAAATGATTTCTCAGTATCAGAAAATACATCAAATGCATGGATTTGATATTTGTTCGTTAAAAACAAATAATTGATTCGTATGAGCTTCTCATTTAATTTGCAATATTGAAATGATTTTCAAGTTTTTGTCTCCATTTCGTGGTTTGAGAAAGCGATAAAAAAAAGCAGCCCGAAAGCTGCTTTTTTATGATGATTTTCAAACACTAGTCTAAGTTAAATTTTAGCCCTTGAGCCAAAGGTAACTCTTTGCTGTAGTTAATAGTATTGGTTTGACGACGCATATATGTTTTCCAAGAATCTGAACCAGATTCACGTCCGCCACCGGTTTCTTTCTCGCCACCGAAAGCACCACCGATTTCAGCACCACTAGTACCGATATTAACGTTGGCAATACCACAATCAGAACCAACTTCTGAAAGGAAGAGTTGTTCTTCACGCACATTCTGAGTAAATACTGCAGAAGACAATCCCTGTGGTACATCATTGTGTAGTTCAAGAGCTTCTTCAAATTCGCTGTATTTTATCAGATAAAGTAAAGGAGCAAAGGTTTCTTCCTGTACAATCTTGTATTTGTTTTCAACTTCAGCAAGTGCAGGAACAACATAATTACCACTTTCATAACCATTTCCGCTAAGAACGTCTCCGCCAAAGAGAATTTTGCCACCTTCGCGTTCAACTTCTTTTATCGCAAATTTAAAGTCTTCAACGGAGCCTTGTCCATTTAAAGGCCCTACAAGTGTATTTTCGTCAAGAGGATTACCGATTTTCTTGGCTACTTGTTTGTATGCACTTACAAGTTGTTTTTTTACATCTTCAAATATGCTGTCATGAATAATTAAGCGACGAGTGGATGTGCAACGTTGTCCTGCGGTACCAACGGACCCGAATACAATACCTGGGATGGCCATTTCGAGGTCAGCACTTGGTGTAATGATGATGGCGTTGTTACCACCAAGTTCAAGAATGCTCTTGCCAAGGCGCTCACCAACAATACCACCGACTCGTTTTCCAACGCGTGTACTTCCTGTTACAGAAAACAGTGGAATCCGTTTGTCTGCTGCAAAATTATCACCAAGTACTGATGATTTCGCAACACAGAGGTTGAAGATACCTTCAGGTAAATCGTTCTCTTTTAAAACGTTAACAATGATGTTCTGAGTTGCGATCGCTGTTAGTGGTGTTTTGGATGATGGTTTCCAGATAACAACATCACCAGCAATTGCTGCTATCATTGAGTTCCATGCCCAAACAGCAACTGGGAAGTTGAAAGAAGTAATTAAACCTACAACTCCTAATGGTTGGTATTGATCCATCATGCGATGCTCGGGACGCTCTGAATGCATTGTCCAGCCATTCAATAAGCGGCTTTGTCCAACTGCAAAATCACAAATGTCAATCATTTCCTGAACTTCTCCAAGTCCTTCTTGATAGATTTTGCCCATTTCATAAGTTACCAAAGCACCTAAATCTTCTTTAGATTCACGAAGTGCTAAACCAATTTGACGAACAATTTCTCCGCGTTGAGGAGCAGGCATTTTGCGCCATACTTTAAATGCAGTCTGTGCACTAGCCATTACTTCTTCGTATTCCTCAATGCTGGCGTTTTTTACTTTTGCAATTTCTTTACCGTCAATGGGAGAGTTAACTGTGGTGACAGTTCCTTTACCTTCTAACCATTTTGTTCCGGTTGTGACACCTGAGTTTATTTCCTCAATGCCAAGTCTGTTCAATACAGATTTAATGTCAATCATGAGTTTGATATTTTTAATGATAAATACGTTTATTTAATTTGTAACAAAGATTAAAAAAAAATAAATAAAAAAACACTAGAGAATCATATTTTTAAATATTCTCTTAAACTTATAAGAAATACTCTTGGTTTGTCATTAATTTAAGTGTTATAGTATTGTTACTTTTGTTTTTAGTATAATTGTAGCCATTTATTACATGAAATATTTAATTCTCGTGTAGTTGCATGAGAAAATGTCGTATATTTGATAAGTATTAACGAGGTGTGTGTGGACACTTTTATTATTAATTAGGGGATGTACTTAAACTTCAATTATTTTGAGTTTCTGACATCATCTTTTGTATGATTATTAACTAAAACTATTTATAATGAAACGTATTTGTTTAAAGTCATTGTTTGTGGAAAAGGCAACTTTACTCTTAATTTTGCTGGTTTTCTCCATTAGCAATATCAATGCACAATTAACTACGGGAGAAACACCTCCCAGTTTTGAAGAAGGAAAAAGCATCAATGCTGTTGGGAATTACAATATTGATGACATTTCAATTTATCCACCCAATGTGGACGCACTCCTGCTGGAAGATAAGAACAGGGGTAAAAATGGTCTACCACCGCGCGTTGGTACAAATGTATCTGTGGATGCCGGTCTCAATACTGCTGGAAGCTGGACAACACGTCCGGACGGATCCCGTGTGTGGATATTGAAAATCACTTCAGAAGGAGCTATTGCTATGAATTTTATTTTTGATGATTTTCACCTTGCTCCAGGAACGAAAATGTTCATGTACAATGAGAATAAAAAACAGGTGTTGGGTGCGTTTACATACAATAATAATAAAGAGCATGGTCGTTTTACAAGCACCAAAATTCAGGGTGAAACCGTTTTTATTGAGTATTTCGAACCTGCTAAAACCGTTGGAACATCCAGTTTTCATATTGAAAACGCCGGATATTTCTACAATATGAGCAAACAACTGGCTCGCCTGACAGAAACATACGGTGATGAAAGTAGCACAAAAACCGTTGGCGCTTCTGATGCTTGTCAGGTTAACATCAACTGCACTCCTGTAGGTGATGATTGGCAGGATGAAAAGCGTGGTGTAGCTCAGATTACCTTTTTGGCAGGTGGTTCATGGTACCTTTGTACTGGTTCACTCGTGAACAATACAGCATACGATGAAACACCTTATTTCCTGACAGCTTTTCACTGTGGTGCTGCTGATGCTACCGATACAGAATTGCTGAGTTGGGAATTTCATTTTAATTATGAGTCTGCCGATTGTACAGATCCCGGAAGTGAACCTGTTACTGATGATATTGTTGGTTGTACACGTAAAGCAGAAGGCGATATTAACGGAGGTTCAGATTTTTTCCTTGTGCAACTTGAATCTACACCGGATGGAACATTTGCTCCTTATTATAACGGATGGGATAACTCTGGTACAGCTTCGGCTACTGGTGCTGGGATTCACCATCCTTCCGGAGATATCAAGAAAATATCTACTTATGATGCCATTTCAGTTACTGGAAACGTTAACATTAGTGGAAGTATTTCCGCTGCTGATTCTGAATGGGATATAGGATGGTATGAAAATGTAAATGGCTGGGGTGTAACCGAAGGAGGTTCCTCAGGCTCTCCACTCTTTAGAGATAATGGATTGCTCATTGGAACACTGACAGGTGGATCATCATCATGTACGAATCAGACAAGCCACGATATATATGGCCGGTTTTCATACCACTGGACAGAAAACGGAACGACTAATGCAGATCAACTGCAACCTTGGCTTGACCCGGGAAATACTGAAACAACACTTCCTGGCTATGATCCTTTTGCTACTGCGCCTCCTACCATTAATTTTACTGCCGACAGAACCAATCTCCTGGAAGGGGACGCTGTAAATTATACTGACCTTTCACTCTCACCCAGTGGCCCGATTACAGGCTGGTCATGGGCATTTAATGGTGGTACACCAAACACAAGTTCTAATCAAAACCCAACAAACATTATTTATAATACAGTTGGTAAATATGATGTAACTTTAGATGCTACGAATAGTAATGGTACAAGTTCAGATACATATATTGAAATGATTAATGTCATTGACCCTTCTGTTACAACTTGTGAAACCTTTTCACAATGGTGTTGCAACCCTACCATTTATACCAGTGCTGATGGCTATGTTGCCGGATCAAATGAGTATGACTGCCTTGAAGTGGCTGAGTATTTCCCTGATGCATATCCTTACAACTCAATTACTGGAGCCCGATTTCATTTTGCACAGGTAACCAGTGGTACAAATCCCGATATCATTTTTAAAGTATATAGTGATAATGCAGGTCAGCCGGATCAGGTACTGGCATCTACATCAGTTCCCTTAAGCACCATTGAAACTGCTTACAATACGGATGGGTATTATGATGTTGTATTTCCTGAGTCCGTTTCTTATCCTGATAATGCCTTTTATGTAGGTTTTACCATTCCGCAGACACAGGCATTAGATGATACCATCGCTTTGGTTACAAATGATGATGCTGATTCAGATGCTAATACTGGTTACAGTTTGTATGGTACAACTTGGGAAACATACTCTGCTTGGGGAATGTCTCTTCAGAATCTGGTACTCCCTAATCTTTGTTATGATGTGAGTTTGCCACCGGTTGCTTCGTTTGAAGGCGTGCCACAAATGGTGAATGCCGGTAATACTGTTGCATTTACTGATTTAAGTTTTGGTGGAACTCCCACATCATGGTCTTGGACTTTTGCTGGTGGAACACCCAACACCTCTACAAATCAAAATCCGGTGATTACATACGATACACCGGGGGTATATGCTGTAAGTCTTACAGTTACCAATGGTAACGGAACAGATACCAAGACCATTAACGGTTACATCACTGTTGTGGACCCTAATACTTGCTCTTGTAGCCAACTCGGCCATGTGGTAGGTGGTGAAGTGCTATACACTGTTGCTGCTGGTGAATACCTTGCAGGAACAAATAATTATGGAGACGTGGCAAAAGCAGAATTCTTTAATGATTATGGTACGGCTGATAATCTTGAAGGGGCATATTTTTCTTTTGGAGCAGTTGATGTAACTAATGCCGGTACTAATGTAACTTTTAAAGTTTGGGCCGCAGATGGTGGCGCTAGTGTCGGTGGAACATATACTTATTCACCGGGAACTGTAATTGCCAGTACAACTGTGTCTATAACTACAATTGCAAATGATGTTGCAAATGGAGACTTAACTTATGTGTTGTTTGATCCTTTGGTTGCAATTACTGGTGATTTCTTCCTCGGATTTGAAATCCCTTCTCCTTCAACTTTAGATGATGCTCTGGGCCTTATGACAGGCGCACAGGATGCCGGTACAGATGATGGATGGGAGCAATGGAGTGATAATGGTTGGTATTCTATGTCAGAAGCCGGCTGGGGAGGCTCTTTTAATATGGCTATTTACCCCGTTGTTTGTTCTGAAGGTGCCCCATTGCCGGAATTTTCTGCAGACAATACCACTATTATGTCTGGTGGAACTGTCAACTTTACTGACATGAGTACATGTGGTGCAACTGGTTGGGACTGGACCTTCGATGGAGGTACTCCGGGAACAAGCACAGCCCAGAATCCATCGGTTACATATAATACATCAGGAATTTATGATGTAAGCTTAACATCTTCTAATGCTCAAGGAAGTAATCCTTCTTATAAAGCAAATTATATTAGCGTACTGCAACCAATTGTTTGGTGGGATTTTCCAGGAAATCCTGATGATGCACTTTCTGATGGTGGTATCACAGCCAATGATGGAACAAAATCTATCACTGTGGTAGGTGGAGTTGATGCTCCAACTTACGCTGCTGCCGGAGCTACCTCTCAGGCAGCTGAAGCTAGTGGTTGGAGTACCGGAGCAGGTACCAAAGCATGGGTGGTTGAATTCGAAACAACCAGCTATGTGAATTTGAAACTTTCTTCAAAACAATCTGGTGATAATTTTTCTCCACAAGATTTTAAAGTTCAATATAGCTTAGATAATGCAAATTGGACAGACCTTGCGGGAGCAACGGTAACTGTTGCCGAAGATTGGACAACTGGTGTGCTTAATAGTATTGAATTGCCCGCTGTTTGTGAAAAACAAGCCAGTGTTTATTTACGTTGGATAATGACATCAAATACTGGAATAGGTGGAAATTTACTTGCTAATAGAAGCAGTTATATTGATGATATTTATGTCATTGGTGAGTTTTCGTCCATACCTCCGGTTGCAGATTTCTCTGCTGACCAGACAACTGTATGCGAAGGTGCAACTGTCAACTTCAGCGATTTATCCACTGAGTCTCCAACTTCATGGGATTGGACATTTAACGGAGGTACCCCCGCAACAAGTACAAATCAAAATCCGTCTGTAGTATATAATACTGCTGGAACGTATGAAGTAAGTCTTATCGCAACAAATTTAGCCGGTAACGATACAAAAACTAAAACTGGATACATTACGGTGAATCCAAATTTGCCTGTAAGTGTATCAATTACTGCTGATCAAAATGATGTGTGTGATGGAACCAATGTTACATTCACAGCTACACCGACAAATGGTGGAACACCAACTTATCAGTGGAAAGTGAATGGCGTAGGTGTTGGGACAGGTCTTACTACTTACTCAAATAACACATTAAATAACAGTGATGTTGTAACTGTAGAAATGACCTCTT
This sequence comes from Bacteroidota bacterium, assembly GCA_034658655.1. Taxonomy (GTDB): domain Bacteria; phylum Bacteroidota; class Bacteroidia; order Bacteroidales; family ML635J-15; genus JAQIBY01. The sequence continues at coordinate 21,779 of JAYEFQ010000116.1, read as the reverse complement.
CATTGGCTTGTGTATCAGGTAATCCTGCAACATCCAATGCGGTTAATATGGTAATTAATCCAATTCT
>JAYEFQ010000116.1:18086-21612 GCA_034658655.1 Bacteroidota bacterium | reverse complement strand
CTACTTACTCAAATAACACATTAAATAACAGTGATGTTGTAACTGTAGAAATGACCTCTTCATTGGCTTGTGTATCAGGTAATCCTGCAACATCCAATGCGGTTAATATGGTAATTAATCCAATTCTGCCGGTAAGTGTTACCATTTCAGAAGATCAGAATAACATTTGCGATGGCACGAACGTAACTTTCACAGCTACACCGACAAATGGTGGAACACCAACTTATCAGTGGAAACTGAATGGCGTAAATGTTGGGACAGGTCTTGCTACTTACTCAAATAACACATTAAATAATAGTGATGTTGTAACTGTAGAAATGACCTCTTCATTGGCTTGTGTATCAGGTAATCCTGCAACATCCAATGCAGTGAATATGATTGTCAATCCAAATTTACCTGCAAGTGTATCAATTACTGCTGATCAAAATAATGTTTGTGATGGAACCAATGTAACATTCACAGCTACACCGACAAATGGTGGAACACCAACTTATCAGTGGAAACTGAATGGCGTAAATGTTGGGACAGGTCTTGCTACTTACTCAAATAACACATTAAATAACAGTGATGTTGTAACTGTAGAAATGACCTCTTCATTGGCTTGTGTATCAGGTAATCCTGCAACATCCAATGCGGTTAATATGGTAATTAATCCAATTCTGCCGGTAAGTGTTACCATTTCAGAAGATCAGAATAACATTTGCGATGGCACGAACGTAACATTCACAGCTACACCGACAAATGGTGGAACACCAACTTATCAGTGGAAACTGAATGGCGTAAATGTTGGGACAGGTCTTGCTACTTACTCAAATAACACATTAAATAACAGTGATGTTGTCACCGTAGAAATGACCTCTTCATTGGCTTGTGTATCAGGTAATCCTGCAACATCCAATGCGGTTAATATGGTAATTAATCCAATTCTGCCGGTAAGTGTTACCATTTCAGAAAATCAGAATAATATTTGCGATGGAACGAACGTAACATTTACGGCAACTCCAACCAACGGAGGAACTCCCTCATACGATTGGTTAGTGAATGGTACAAGTGTAGGTGCTCCAGATCAAAATACATATTCATCCACTACCTTAAACGATGGTGATGTTGTCACAGTGGAAATGACATCTTCATTAACTTGTGTATCCGGAAGCCCGGCTACTTCAAGTGCTGTGAACATGACTGTTCTGGCTTCACCTTCAATTTCTGTTCAACCGACAGATGCAACGATTGGTGATGGAGGTAGTACAAGTTTTGATGTTGTTGCTGATGGTGATGGATTAATGTATCAGTGGCAGGTTTCAACCAATGGCGGATTAAACTTCAATGATATTCTTGCTGCCGGATCAGATCCTGTATATGCAAACTGGAATTCTTCGGTTTTAAATGTTAATTCAACAGTCTTTGCAAATGACGGATACATGTATCAATGTATTGTTTCCGGTACTTGTGCCCCTGCTGTTACAAGTGCTCAGGTTACACTTACGGTAAACAGTGCTCCTGCAATTACCACTCAACCGGTTAGTACTTCTGCCTGTATAGGTGATGCTACATCATTCAGTGTGGTGGCATCAGGTACAATCACCGGATATCAGTGGCAAGTTTCAACTGATGGTGGTACAAATTACAATGACATCCTTGCTGCAGGAACGAATCCAACTTATTCAAATTGGGATACGCCAACCCTTAATCTTACAGGAATTGCGTTGTCAAATAATAATTATAAGTACAGATGTATAGTGCAAGGTACTCCGGATGCTATTTCAAATGCTGCAACTTTGACAGTAAATGAGCCTCCGGCTATAACTCTTGATCCAGCAGGAAGTACTGTTTGTGAAGGAGATGCAACATCATTTGATGTAAGTGCTACAGGATCTGGATTAGCTTATCAATGGCAGGTTTCAACCGATGGTGGATTAAACTTCAATGACATTCTTGCTGCCGGAACAAATCCAAGCTATGCAAACTGGGATACAGATAACTTGTCTGTCTCTGCAACAATTCCAGGTAACGACGGATACATGTATCAATGTGTTGTTTCAGGTACTTGTACTCCTGATGTTACATCAGCTCCTGCAACATTAACAGTTAATTCCTTATTACCCGTTAGTGTTTCTATTCTTGAAGATGATAACGACGTATGTGACGGAACCAATATTACATTCACAGCTACTCCGACAAATGGAGGAACTCCTGCTTATGAGTGGTTTGTAAATGGATCGTCGGTTGGAAATAACAGTCCTACATTTTCTTCGAATTCACTTAATAACAATGACGCGGTTACTGTAGAAATGACATCTTCATTAACTTGTGTATCCGGTAATCCTGCAACATCCAACGTAGTCAATATGATTGTGAATCCTAACTTACCTGTTAGTGTTGCTATATCAGCTGATAATAATTCGGTTTGTGCCGGTGAAAATGTAAGCTTCACTGCTATACCAACAAACGGAGGCGCAAGTCCATCTTACGATTGGCTAGTAAACGGAACGTCTGTAGGCGCACCTGATGCTGCTACATTTACCACAAACACATTAAGTAATAGTGATGTAGTTGAAGTTGCTCTTACATCATCCGAATCATGTGCTACAAACAATCCTGCAACATCAAATGCTGTAAATATGACAGTTAATACAAATCTTGCAGTTGATGTTTCAATTTTAGAAGATGATAATGATGTTTGTAACGGAACAACAGTTACATTTACCGCTACACCGGTTAATGGTGGCGTAAGCCCATCTTATGATTGGTTGGTGAATGGTACAAGTGTAGGCGCTCTGGATCAGAACACATTCTCATCCAGTACATTAAATGATGGTGATGTTGTTGAAGTTGTTATGACTTCTTCTGAAACGTGTACATCAGGAAATCCAGCGACATCTAATAGTGTGACAATGGTAATAAACCCAATTCTCACTGCTGATGTTTCAATTTCTGCTGACATGACAACAATTTGTTCAGGTTCTACGGTAACATTCACAGCGTCTCCAATAAATGGAGGAGCAACACCATCTTATGCGTGGTTTGTTAATGGTGTAAATGTTGGTGCTCCGGACAGTCCTGTATTTACAACTTCTACACTAAACGACGGAGAGAGTGTTTATTGCGAAATGACTTCATCCGAAAGTTGTGTGACTAACAGCCCGGCTCAGTCAAATACTGAGATAATTACAGTGAATTCTGAGCTTCCTGTTTCTGTTCTGATTAGTCCGGACAGCAATCCTGTGTGTGATGAGGAGTCTGTAATATTCACTGCTACTCCGACAAACGGAGGCGCAAGTCCATCTTACGATTGGTTAGTAAACGGAACTTCTGTAGGTGCACCTGATGCTGCTACATTTACCACAAATACATTAAGTGATGGAGATGTAGTTAAAGTCGTTCTTACATCATCCGAAACATGTGCTACAAACAATCCTGCAACATCAAATGCTGTAAATATGACAGTTAATACAAATCTTGCAGTTGATGTTTCAATTTTAGAAGATGATAATGATGTTTGTAACGGAACAACAGTTACATTTAC
>JAYEFQ010000116.1:0-17986 GCA_034658655.1 Bacteroidota bacterium | reverse complement strand
GAGCAACACCATCTTATGCGTGGTTTGTTAATGGTGTAAATGTTGGTGCTCCGGACAGTCCTGTATTTACAACTTCTACACTAAACGACGGAGAGAGTGTTTATTGCGAAATGACTTCATCCGAAAGCTGTGTAACAAACAGTCCGGCTCAGTCAAATACTGTTGCAATTACAGTTATTTCTGTTCCAGTTGTTCCAACTGTTGATGTTCAATGTGTTGGTACGTATGGAGCAGGTGTTGTCACTGTTACAGATCCCATTGGTGTCGAATACACATATTCAATAGATGGAATTACATATCAATCAGAACCGGTATTCGATGATGTCGCAAATGGTACATATACTTTAATAGTTGATAATGCAGGTTGTACAAACCAAAGTGCGGAATTTACCGTTGATTGTGCTTGTGATAATCCCGCGAGTTTAGTGCTTTCAAGTACAACTGATATAGCTTGTTCTGACGAAGATTATGTCTTAAGTAGTAATACCTTTGGAGGTAGTGCAACTGAAGTTAGTGTAACACATAATGGTTATGGAGCATTAGAGCAATCAGTATTTACAACATCTCCATTTGAGATTGTTTATATTCAAGATCCTGCAGATCTAAATACTGACATTACTTTTACTGTTACTACTGATGATCCTCCTGGAGATTTGTGTGAACCAGTATCAGAGCAGCTTATTGTCACGGTTAATGAATCACCTGTTGTTGAGGTAGTAGCTGATACAATCATTTGTGTTAATGAGCAGTTTACTTATACACTCACAGATACTTATGATGGTGTTTATTGGTCAGATGGGACAAACGGGAATACTTATTCCGTTTTATATAATGAAGTAATGATTGATACAGTTACTGTAACTGTTGAAAGTAATGGTTGTTTCGTAACTGATACAATGATTTTGGATATTCAAATCTGTGACTTTATTGACATGGCGAATGATATGCGAATTAATTTGTATCCGAATCCAGCAAAAGATGTGGTACATATGGAAATCTTTGATTACCATGGCAAATTTGCTGTGAGTCTTGTAAATATGCAAGGTCAGGTAATAGAAAATGTTGAATATACTACTGACGGGGAATTCAATACGAGTTTTGATATGCAAAACCTTACCCCTGGATTGTATCTATATCGCATTGAAATGAATGATAAATTGCATCATTTTAAAATTGTGAAACAATAAATCATCTTGTAAGCTTAAAAAAAGCGAATCAGTATTACTGGTTCGCTTTTTTTTTGATTAAGAAACAAAATGAATTGTATCGGCAAATCTGTATTATTCTAAATTCGAAACTGTACAACGGTAATTCCATCGCCGCCAAATCGGATATCTTCATCCTTGAAAGATTGTACCTCTTGTTGTTTCGATAAATAATCTCGAATAATATTTCGTAAAATTCCGCCTCCTTTTCCATGCAAAATTTTCACTTCTTTTGCACCGTTGACAACGGCATTGTCGCAAAATTCGATTAATTCATTGAGTGCTTCATCACCGCGTTTTCCTCTTAGATCAATGTGATCCTTAAAGTTTAAAATTCGCTCGTAATATTGTGTCCCGCTTACTTGCTTGTTTTTATGCTGATTAATTTGTTTTTCCTTACTTATAACAACTTTTGATTTCGGGATTGTGGTTAATAAATTTCCCAAACGAATAACGTATGATTTTTCGCTCATATCAATCACTTCACCTTGTTTGTCAAGATGTGGAATGGAAATTGTCGAGCCTATACCAATCGTTTCGTCTGCCTTTACAACTTTTCCCTCCTGTTTGGGTTTTGTTTTTTCCGTTTTTAAGATGTTTTCAAAGTTCTTTAATTCTGTCGGAAGTTTGTCGTTTACTGACTTTGTTTGTTTTATCTTTTGTTGTTCTGTGTCTAATTTACGCCGTGCTTCTCGTGTCTTTTCTTTGTTTGCCTGTGCTTCTTTAATTTTTCGAATGGTGTTTTCAATTTCTCTATTCGCATTCTTTATCATTTTTTGTGCGATTTCCTGAGCTTCGGTAATAATCTGCTTTTCTTTTCGCTTGAAACTCTCATAAGCAACAGCATTTCGATTAATTTCGGCATCAATTTTTTTCTGCTCAAGCTGAATTTCTTTTCGTTTATCTTCCCAATATCGCTTATCGCGGATAACTTGCTTCAAGTGTTTATCAAAGCTGTATTGGTCTTTCCCTACTTTAGAGCGTGCAAGCTCAATGATTTCTTTTGGAATTCCGCTTCGATGAGCAATTTCAAAACTATGCGATGAGCCAGGAATACCGGTTTCAAGTTGAAATAAAGGTTCCATGTTATTTGCATCAATCAGCATTGCTGCATTTTCAACACAGGGATAATTGCTTGCAAAATGTTTGAGGTTTGTGTAATGTGTTGTGATAATCCCACATGCTCCCTTGTCAACCAATTGCTGCAACATAGCTTCTGCAATTGCTGAACCCATCTCGGGATCTGTGCCACCGCCAAATTCGTCAATCAAAATTAACGAGCCGGGTTTTGCATGCTCTAACATGTGTTTCATGTTTTTTAGATGGGAACTGTATGTGCTCAAATCGTTTTCAATGCTTTGGTCATCGCCTAAATCAATGAAAATATCAGAAATTATCCCTATTTCGGTGTTTCCGCCAACCGGAATGTGAAGTCCGCATTGAACCATATATTGCAGCAAGCCGACAGTTTGCAAACTCACACTTTTCCCTCCGGCATTCGGTCCTGAAATTACGAAAAATTGAGTGGATGCCGAAAACTCTATGGTAAATGGGACAACTTCACGATTTTGTCCTTTAAAATTTAAAAATAAAATTGGATGTCGTGCTTTATGGTATTTTATGTTTAAATCATCAACAATTGCCGGTGAAATTGATTCTAATGTAATGGAAAGCTTTGCTTTTGTACGATGAAAATCAATTTCTGTCAGTTGTTTAAAACAATGCAATAATTCAGGTTGATATTCACGGATATCATCACTTAGTTTAGCCAAAATCCGAAGTTTTTCCTGATGAATAAGGGCTTCAGTGTTTCGGATTTGATTATTGACAACTGAAAATGCTTCAGGAACCACATAAACTGTTTTGCCTGAGCCGGATTCTCCGATAATATATCCTGGGATTTTTCGCTTGTGTGTATTTTCAACCGGAATTGCACGTTGTCCGTCAATAATAGCCACCGAAGTGTCTGATGATGACCAACCGCTATCCATGGACTTGCGCATGATTTGTTCCATATTGCGACGGATTTTATGTTCGAGCTGTGCCAATTCGTCGCTGAGGTTTTGCAATGTCTTGCTGGCTGATGATTTCATTTCACCTTTGGGGTTAAATACTTGTCTAATCCTGTCTTTAACCCATTTCGGATATTTTGTGTTTGCAAATATCGTTTTTAATAAAGTGAATTTCTTTTCGGATAGTTTGTTACAATAGCGTTGCACTGTCTGGAAGTTTTCCAAAAACGCAATTAAATCCTTAAAATTCTGTTCTGATAAAACGGTGTTTTTGTCTTCGAGTTTATGTAAAGCCTGTGATAAATCAGGGAAATCTCCAATCGGAAAACTGTCATGAAACATTAAAATCTGTTTCATTTCTTCTGTGAAATCTAATGAGTATTTTATGTTGTTTTTGTTAGTTGAAAATTGCATGTCTTGTACTTTTTTGTGTGTAGCAGGACTCAGGCAATTTGCTATGAGCTTTTTTCGCAGTTTGTCAAAACCGAGTTTCGTTTCAAATTGTTCAGGATAAATCATGTGGCAAAGATACAAATCTGACTGATAATCGCATTCGTCTTTGATTTTTTAAAATATGACGCAATCATTATCGTTAAATTCATTGAAATATGTATTTTTGCATCAAACCTTTAACGAATGTATAGACTTAGTTTATTTGTCCTGTTTTTATCGCTAATATTTTTTTTCTCTTGTAAAAAATCAGCAGATGTTTTTTCAGTTTCCATTATGAATGACAGAGAAGATACAATTCTTGTAGAAAAGTATTTTGCCAGTAATGGTGCACGACATGAGATTTCAATTTCTCCTAAACAATCTCAATTTATGTTTCAAAAAGAGGGAGAGTGGCGAGGTGTTGATGTCGAAAGCCGTTTGCGTTATGATTCCCTGATTTTTGTTGTGGATTCTTTACGGATATTTGTTTCAGCAGATTCTTCCAGTTTTTTTCAGCCAAATCCTTTTCAGCAGGCATCTGTATGGAATCAGAAAATGGAAATTGATGAGGACGGAAATGATCAAGCAGTATTTTCTCTGAGTATTCCGGATGATTCTGTATTGCAAAGATAAATTGTTGATAATGAGGTATGTGGTCAAAATATTTGTCGTAGTATTTGTGGGTTTGATTTCTGCATGTCAATCGACTACTACATTGCGTAAAACTAATCCTGAAGAATTACGTGCAGCTAGAAATATTGGGACAGAAAAAGATTTTGAGCGTGATAAAAACCAAGATACTCAGATAAATTTGGATATTGCAGAGCCGCCTGTAAAAGAGACACAAGACTCTGTTGTTTTAGTGGAGGTTAATTTATGGGATTTGCCGATTGTAGATTCAATAATCGGATTTGCTAGAACTCAGCTTGGGACTCCGTATAAGTGGGCAGGAACTACACCAGCTGGATTTGATTGTAGCGGATTTGTTTATTATGTATTTCATCATTTTGACATCCCCATTCCCCGAATACCTGCCGAGATTGCCAAAAGCCGTGAAAAATTGGATGTGAGTGAGTTGCAAGCTGGTGATTTTGCTTATTTCAAAGGACGTAATGTGAACTCTAATCGTATTGGGCATATCGCTTTAGTAACAGGGAAAACAGAGACAGGATTTCGCATGATTCATGCATCCACTTCACAAGGGATTGTCGAAAATAATTATGTGGATTATACCTATTGGAAATCTCGGTTTTTATTCGGTACGAGAATGAGTAAAGCTGAATTGCTTCATTAATAGTGTCTATTCAACAATCAAGCGTTTGCTTATTGTTTCATTTTTATCGGAAATTCTTAAAATATAAATACCTTGAAACCAATTAGATAAATTTATTTTGTTTCGTCCCGTATATACAGGAAATCGTTTGATTTGCTTTCCTGTTAAATCATATACTTCAACTAAACCGTCTGTATTTACTTCAATTGATAATTCATCAATTGCCGGATTTGGAAACAATTTAAATTGGTCATAATCAGAGCTCTGTATATTGTCTGTTTGTGAAATTGCTTCAATATTATCCAAACTAATTTCTGCCACAATTGCATTTCCTTGTGCTGAAGGTGCCGTACTATGCAATATCCGTAAAGTGGCAATGTGATCAAAAACCGTGTTGTAATCGCTTGAGCCTGCTACTAAACTAAGTTCTGCTTCTGCAATCGAGAATTCTAACACTTGATCTATCGCACCAGCAAGAACTTCAATCGCATTGGTGGAGGCATACCAAGTGCCAGAATTTGCATTAGTACCATTCCCGAGAGCAACGCGCATGAATAAATGCTCACTCGATGCATTGCTGATGTGCATTCGAATATGCGTGACATTTTCACTCAAATAATCACCTGACCAACTTGATTGGTTAAATGTAACGAGTTTCCCTCCGCTGCCAACGCCATCAGCAGTTAATACTAATTTTCCATCAATAGCATTGCCTCTGAGCCATCCGTCAGTACCATCGGTAAATTCATCAAGTTGTCCTGAGGTGATTTGTGCTCCTGCGAAAAATGGTAATAAAAAAAAACATCCGATTATAGTGTATATTTTTCTCATAGTAAGTAGTTTTTTTTAAAAACATCCCTTGTTGCCGCACTATTGCATTGTATGGTTTTAATAAAAGGACGCGATAAAATCGCGCACCAGCAGAGTTTTATTTTGTTTTTCTACCATATCTGCAATATTTTCATCGAATTTAACAATATCCTTGCAATATTTACACGCTCTTATTATTTATTTGCAGCATTATTATATAATGGCATTCCATAATCTTTAATGCCGTAGTTTTTTATTATTTCTTGTCCTTTTTCTGATATTATATAATTAGCAAATTTATATGTATATGAATCTTTTGGAACCTCGGAACTAATTAAAAAGTGATAAATATTTATAAGATTTGGATCTCCTTTAAAAAGAACTTTTAAATTATTAAGGTTTTCCTTTCCGGCAAACCAAGTGCTGTTATCAACCATAAAATATCCTTTTGTTTTATTCGCTTTTTTTAAAGTTGCCATCATAAAATCATTTGTAATAAGGTACCATTCTCCTTTAGGCTGAATATTTGCTTGTTTCCAAATATGTAATTCTTTTTTGTTTGTTCCTGAATTATCGCCTCGTGATAAGAAAATTGCTTTAATATTAGCTATTTTTGTAAATGCTTCTATTGCATTTTTTGCAGAATTAATATTTGCAGGGTCGTTTTTCGGACCTACAATAATAAATGCGTTAGAGCCAATTAATCCTCTTTCTTTTACCCAGCCTTCTTTTATGGCATTTTCTTCTGCTTTAGGTGCATGTACTAATACTATGTCAACCTTTTTCTCTTTAAGTAATTGTAAGGATTTTCCTGATCCTGCTTTTATCCAGTTTATTTTCACATCATTAATTGCTGGATAATTCATGGCTAATTCTTTTAATAATCCCAATTCTCCGGGACTTCCTGTTGCTAAATTTATAGTGTTAGTACCATTACCATAGCTGGCTTTATAGATGTCATTTGTTTTATCGCTTGTAGTAGAATTACATGCAGCAAGTCCTAGTATTAATAATAAGTAAATATTAAATTTAATTTTTTTCATTTGTTTAGATTTTAAGATTTGTTAGTCATTTTACAAAAATAAGCATAACGAATAAAATAGAAAACAATTTCTTTAATTTTTGAGACCAGTCTATAAACAAACAAAATCAAAAAAGTTCGTTATCTTTGATGAAATCTAATCTGTTAAAAATTATACCATGAAAGATTTCAAGTATAAAGTGAAAATGAAAGCGGAATTTAATGATGTTTGGATGGCTTTTACATCTGCATCATCAATGGAATTATGGACAGGATATTACGCCGATTTTAAGCCAGAAGCGGGTTATGAGTTCTCTCTTTGGGATGGTGATATTACCGGTAAGGTACTAGAGGTCATACCTAATGAGAAGTTAGTGGAGCAATGGTATTTTGAAGGCGAAAATGTAGAATCTATTGCTACTTTAAAGTTTTTTCAAGAAAAAAATAAAGTTACTGTAGAGCTGAACCATACGAATATTCCGGATGATGCATTTGAAAATATTATCGAAGGTTGGATTGAATATTACTTTGGTGCCATTAAAAAGTTTGTTGAAGTCGGGTAGGGGAATTTGATTTTTTTTCATAAATTTCATTTGTGCTGGGTATTTTATTATCTTAGCATATTGTATTTGGGAGCTCGTTATTCTTAGTTTTGTTTTTAAATTAAAAACCAATATCAATATGAAAAAATCTGTCTTTCTATTTGTGCTTTCTTTGTTTGTAATTTCTGTTTTTGCTCAAAAACGCCCCTTTGATGCATATTTTGTGGAGGAGCAAGGTTATTTCATTAATGCAAACCCCGTTTTGGACGGTTATGTCTTTACGGATAATTATAGTAATACGCTTTACTATTTGCATGATGGACAGCTTAAAAAGTTGTTGTCTGCTCCGGGATGCGGACGATATTATTCGGTGTCAAAGGATGGGAAGCAAATTGGGTTGAAATATATTTCAAAAACAGGACAACGACCCGCAATAATTAATCTTGAAACGGAAACTCTGCAGTATTTGCATGATGAAGTCCCACTTTGCGGACAAGTCGGTTTCACGAAAGATGCTATTTATTATACGATTGGGACGGATTTGATAATTGATAAGGGTGATGCAAAATCGAGAAAAATTAACTTGCCGAATTATTCAAATATTGTAAAAATTTCTGATAATTATGACCTTCTGGTGTATTCCACTCCTAATGATGAGCTAATTTTAATGCACTTGGCTGATGGAAGTGAAAAACAAATTTCTGATACAGGAAAAATGAGTGTGTATCCAAGGTTTTCACCTGATAGTAAGAAAATTTTGTATCAATCTGATGGGATTTATGTGTATGATATGGAATATGATAAGCTGTATAGCCTCGGATCCGGATTAAGTCCCAAATGGGCTCCCGATTCTGAGCATATTATATTTTCAAAACAAGAATCAACAGGATATACGCTAACTGCAGCAGATTTGTATCGTTGTAGTTATTTGGATAGAGCGCATGAACAGATAACAGTTACTGCGGATATTCTTGAACAGCATGCAATATATTCCTCCGAAAATGAGTTGCTTTATACCGATTATGTAGAAAACGCATTGTATAAATTGAATTTAGAAACTCAATCTAAGACATTGATTTACCAACATAATAATCAAATTGAAATTGAGTTTTTTGAATTAAGTACCACAAAATCGGAACAATTAATTCCCGGTACAGTGCCATATACTCATCAGGTTTACGATACTCCCGATGCGCATTATGGGTATGGTTCATGTGCGCCGACTTGTGCAATCATGGCAATTTCATATTATAACAGGCTGCCGAAATGGCCAACACCAATTACAAAACTGTATCCGCATAATAGTGATTATGGGGCGTATGTTTCTGTAAGATATCGCCTTAATGAATATTATTTTGAAGAGAATTCCACAACTTCCGGAGATGATGTTGCATATGGCGGGTATGGTTACATGTGGGGCTTGGGCTCACCAAATTCACAAATGCTGAATTACCTTGAATTGCATTATATGGAATCTTCACAGCTTTGGAGTAGTTCAGTAACATGGGAATCTGTTGTCTCAGAAATTGATGCAGATTTTCCATTGTCTATGTGTGCAATGCTGTCAGATGCAGGACATCTTATCCTGACAAAGGGTTACATTGAAAATCAGCATACTTTGATTTTTAGCGAGCCTTACGGTGATAAAAATACGCCGAGTTGGCCTAGTTACGATGGTCAAAAAGTGTATTACGATTGGCCGGGGTACAATAATGGTTATCAAAACTTGGATCATAGTGGGGCGTATGGTGTAATTGCTTGGACAATTACCGGACATACCTCAGAACCGGAGTATGATCATTTAATTATTGATAATGACCACTACAATCATGGATTTGAAATGAATAATAGCGAAGACGGTAGTACTCAGAGATATTTCAGGGATGTAAATGACGGATATAATAATCATGCTTGGTACACGATTACCATGGCAGATGATTCGGATATTTGTCGGGTAAAATGGATTCCGACCCCTGAACAGGTAGGAAACTATGAAATATTTGCTTATATTCCGGCAAGTAACGCTGATGCAGAAGGAGCACCGTATAAGATTTTTGATGCAAATGGCGAGCATATTGTCATTATTAATCAAAATGAATATTCAGATGAATGGGTGAGCCTTGGAATGTTTGAATATCAGATTGGAGCCGATTTTTATACTTACCTTGGTGATTCTACCGGTATTGATGGGCAAAGTATTGTTTATGATGCAGTGAAATATGATTATATTCCTGAACCAATTGCTTCATTTGAGTTAGAAAGTCAGGATTTTTGCGTCGGTGAAGCAATTGTCTTTTCCAATACTTCAGAAAATGCCGATGCATATGATTGGGCTTTTCCGGGTGCAAATATTGAGTCCAGCAGTGATGTTAGTCCACAAATTTCATATGATTCCCCTGGTGTTTACTCTGTGAGCTTAACTGCACATGGTAGTCTCGAGTCAGATTTGATTGTATATGATGACTTTATCACTATTCATGATGTTCCCACTGCATATTTTGCGGTGAATGACTTTGAATTGTTCCTTCCTGAAGCCCTTGCCGTATTTGATAATGCGTCGTTAAATGCAGAAAGCTGTTTTTGGAGTTTTGGTGATGGTAATAGCTCAGATGCTGTCAATCCTTATCATTATTATGCTGAAGAAGGAAATTATCAAGTGAGTTTAATTGCTTCAAATCCTTGGTGTGAAGATTCATTTTATGAAATTGGCTCAGAAATCACAGTGTTCGGACCAACGACAATTTCTAATATCGAAAATCTTGATTTTACCTTGTATCCGAATCCTGTTCATGATGTTTTAAAGCTGACAATTATTGTTCCTTTTAAACAAATTCAGGTTTTTAATACACGTGGAGAGTTGGTGTATTCAGAAGAAGAAATAACTCAGGAAATTAATGTGTCTGATTTTTCTGCAGGCTTGTATTTTGTTTTGATTGAAACAGAAGATGATGTTATAAAATCTCAGTTTGTGAAACTTGGTAAACAATAAATATAGAGACATAATTTTATTGTTTTTACGATTTTAATGATTCTATTGTTAAATTTGTCGTTTCAACTAATTAAATCGTAAATAAAGATGGATTATTCTTTTTTTGATTTGTTAAAATTATTTGGGGCATTAGGCCTGTTTTTATTTGGAATGAAGTTGATGAGTGAATCGCTTCAAAAAGTTGCAGGAGACAGGTTAAGGAGTATCCTGTCAGCGATGACCTCCAATCGGGTTAAAGGAATATTTACTGGATTTTTAATTACCGCAATCATTCAATCTTCTTCCGCTACGACAGTGATGCTTGTCAGTTTTGTTAATGCCGGACTCGTCACTTTTGCAGAATCAATAGGTGTTATTATGGGTTCAAATATAGGAACGACAGTAACCGCTTGGTTGATTTCTATCCTCGGATTCAAAATTAATATTGGAATGCTTGTGTTACCGTTAATTGGAGTAACTTTTCCATTGTTGTTCTCAAAAAAAGCAAGTCGGTATAACTGGGGGATGGTTATTATGGGTTTTGCGCTGATTTTTATCGGTTTAGATTTTTTGAATCATTCAACACCAGACATTAATAGTAATCCCGAAATTCTTCATTTCTTAAGTAATTTCTCTGATAAAGGGTTTTATTCAATATTAATTTTCATTTTGATTGGGACACTCTTGACGGTGGTTATTCAATCCTCAAGTGCTACTATGGCACTTACTCTTGTTATGTGTTTTAATGGATGGATATCTTACGAAATGGCTGCGGCAATGGTTTTGGGGCAGAATATCGGAACCACCATTACGGCAAACCTTGCTGCTTTAATCGCCAATACATCTGCCAAAAGGACAGCAATGGCACATTTATTCTTTAATTTTTTTGGTGTTTTACTTGTTCTGCCTTTCTTTTCTGGTTTTCTGGAATTGATTAGTGATATTACCGTGCGAAATGGCTTGGCATCACCTTATAATGTTGCCGGACAAACTGCTGAACAAACTGCAGCGGCAATTCCGGTGGCACTGGCTGTTTTTCACACAGTGTTTAATGTGTTGAATACTTTTTTGCTGATTTGGTTTGTTAAGCCCATTGAGCAAATTATTATTCGCATTGTTAAATATAAAGATGATGATGAAGAATTTAAATTACAATATATTAGCACAGGTATGCTTTCAACGATTGATTTGTCGATTTTGCAGGCACGAAAAGAACTTATGGTATTTACTGAAAAGGTGGAGAAAATGTTTAGCCGAACACAGCTGATTTTAAGTGAAAAATCTTTAAAGAAAATTATCAGAACTCAGGAGAAAATTAAAAAAACCGAAGTAATGGCAGATCAATTTGAGGAAGAGATTACTGCTTATCTTGCTGATGTTTCTAAACAAGAACTCTCGTCATCATCAGCTGAAAGTATTAACAGAATGCTACAGATTACAACTCAAATTGAAAGTATTGCTGATTCATGCTATACGATTTCGAAAACAATTGACAGAAAAATGACCTCGAAGGCTAAATTTGATAAAGTATTGGTTAATAATTTGGTTAATTTCTCTGAAGTGGTTGCAGAACAATTTGAGTTGATGCTTGATGTCATCAGGGATCCGGAATTGAAAATTGATCTTTTTAAAATAAAGGTAATGATGAAGGAAATTCGAAATACCCATGAAAAGCTTCAGCAGGAACATTTTAAAAATCTGAAAGATGGGGTTTATAAAACCAAAGTGGGAGTAGTATATGCTGATACTTATGCTGAATTATTGAGAATTGGCGATTTGGCAAATCATGTGGTGCGTTTGCTTGCTTCTCAGGATGGCGTAAAACACGATATTTAATTCACAAAATGTGTACTTTGCTTTTTGCGGAAATAACCAATGAGACGATACTGTAGTTATCTTTAATACCGATAGGCGTAGCATATCGGTAGTTTTGAATTACAATCGGTAAAATTTGTAATGTGTTTTAAATCCCTTTCAAAATTCCTAAATTCAAAAATCATGGAAATAAATTATGGAATCTCAATTTTCTGTGCATCTTTATAAGTAGATTTACAAAAAATCATCTTATGAAACGAATAATTCAGATTTGCCTTCCTTTAATTTTTGCTGCAATCAGTATGCAATCAGTTGCTCAAAAAGAAATTTCCAATCTCTGGAAAGATGTCCAAAAGTACGAGAAAAAAGGACTCCCTCAATCAGCTCTCACTGTAGTTGATAGTATTTATGAATTGTCTATTCAAAAGGAATACGATGAAGATTTGCTCAAAGCAATCGTTTATCGGATGAAACTGAATAATTACTATCAAGAGAATCAATTACCGGGGTTTATTAAATCGCTAAATCAGGATGCAGAGCGGTTTAATGGTGAAATGAAAGCCTTTACCCATGTACTTATTGCAAAAATGTACATGATGTATTATAGTGCAAATTCATGGCAAATTTCTCAACGAACAAATACCGGCGCTTTTGCTGAAGATGATATGGAAACTTGGACAAGTAAAAACTTTCATGATGCCATTATTGAAAGCTATAAAAAAGCACTGTCTGAACCGGATTTATTGTATAGCCATGTCATTCTTGAATACCCCGAACTTATTAATCAGGATTCATACGGACGAATTATACAGCCTACTTTGCTGGATTTTATTATTCATGATGCTGTTAATAGTTTGACACGACCAATAAGTTATTATGATCAGTCAAGCAACGATTTTTTGAAATCGGCAGACTTTTTTCAGGATGCCAGACTGTTTATCTATAAAACCATTGAATTAGAAAACCAAGATAGAATTGAAGCTGCAATGAGTTTTTTGCAGTTACTAATGAAAACGCAGAAATCTGATAAATACATTTATTCGCAAGTTTATACTGACCTGCGCCGTTTGAGTCTTGTAAAGGAAAAATCAGACATTGATAATGATGATAAATTGTATTTCGATGCCTTACTTGCTTTACGTGAAAAACATAAGGCGAGTGATGATAATGCCCTTGCTCAAATTGAATATGCATTGGCTGTTTGGTACCAACAACAGGGAGAAGATATTATTCATGTTCCCGGAGATACAAATAAAGCTGCGTATCTTGATAAAGCAGTGCGTTTGTCTGAAAAAATAGTTGATAAATATCTCGGGTCACGGGCTTCAAAACAGGCCGAAGTTTTGTTGAGAAATATAAAGCAAAAACGTGTCAGCTTTACGATGAAGGATTATATAATTTCTGATACGCATTTTCCGATTCGTATTGAATATAATAATTTTAAAACTCTACATGTTAATATCTTCCGTCTTGACCCCAATACATATCGTGAAATTTATAGAAATAATTACGGCGAAAAGCGTATGGAAAAACTTAGAAAAGCTGGGGAACTTGTTCGTAATGAGCAGATTGAATTGCCGGGTGAAATTGATTATGTTATGCATAGTACCGAGTATGTATCTGAGCCTATGGAATCCGGTTTTTATTATATTTGGTTTTCAACCGAACCACTTGATGCCGAAGGTAATATTATCTTAGAAAAATCATTTACCGTAACGAATTTTGCATGGTTGACAGACACTTACTCCTCAAAGGATAAGCTTAATGTCTTTGTGACAGATCGTCAATCAGGACATCCTATGAAAGATGTGAAAGTTACGATGTATAATGAAAAATATAATTATCGGATCAGCGAGTATGAATACCAAAAAATTTCAAGTGGAAAAACCAATAAAGATGGTCAATTCAGTGCGTATTCGAATGATGATTATTCAAGTTATTTCTTTAAACTTGAAACGAAGGATGAAAGTGTAATGACCAACTCTGTGTATTATAGCC
Organism: Bacteroidota bacterium; assembly: GCA_034658655.1. GTDB lineage: Bacteria > Bacteroidota > Bacteroidia > Bacteroidales > ML635J-15 > JAQIBY01. The sequence goes on along the minus strand of JAYEFQ010000116.1, from coordinate 3,910 downwards.
GATATCGTTATAATACAAAAACCCAGAAGCAAACTAAAACGCATTTATTTACAGATAGAGCGGTATATCGCCCGGGACAAACAATTCATGTAAAAGGAATTTGCGTAAGTAGTTTGGATAAGCAACATGATATCATGCCAAATTTCACCACTAGTATTTATTTGTATGATGCAAATCGTCAGCAAATTGGGCAGAAATCTGTTAAAACAAATGAATTTGGTAGTTTTACCGTAGATTTTGATATTCCCACTGGTTTACTGAATGGAAACCTGCAAATTAAAGTGGGTAGTTCAAGCAAAAATGTCCGACTTGAAGAGTATAAACGACCAAGTTTTGAAGTGAAATTGAACGATTTTGATGGAAATTATAAATTGAACCAATCCGTTAAAATACAGGGCGAGGCTATTACCTATTCTGCTGCGAAAATTACCGATGCAAAGCTGAAATATAGAATTTTTGCACAACCAAAATTTCAAAATGTTTGGCGCTATTATTATTTGCCACAAAAGCGAGAATTATTAAGTTATGGAGATGCTGTAACCGACGAAAATGGTGAGTTCTCTATTGATTTTACCGCTAAGGCACTCCCAGGATATCCGGTTGAACAGGACGTGAGCTTTTCTTATAGTATTGAGGTGGATGTAACTGATATGACAGGGGAAACACAATCCGATAGCAAGCAATTAACAGTCGGCTATCGCAGCTTGTTAATGAGCACTAACTTTTCTACATATACCGATGTTTCCGACTTAGATTCTGTGACAATCATAACACAAAACTTAAATTTTCAGCCAGTTAAAGCACATGGAAGCCTAGTAATATTTGAGTTAATTGCTCCTGAAGAGCTTGTCCATAAACGCTTGTGGGGAAACCCCGAGTTTCATATGCTTAGTGAAGATGAATGGAAAAACAATTTACCAAATGAGGAGTACGATGAGGAATCGAATATTCGTAATTATCCGGTAGGAGATAGAATTCTAAGTTTGAATTTTGATACTAAATCTGGAAATAAATTTGCAATCCCAAATAGTAAGCAGTTAAAACCGGGAGTGTATAAAATTGAAATCCGTGCAAAAGATGCTTTTGGCTTACCGGTAATTGAAAAAGAATACATCCGCATATCCGACAAGCAAAATAATAGCATGGCTAATGATGTTCCTTTGAAAATTCAAATAAACCATGCGAATGGAGTTTATTCGCCCGGTGATGAAATTCAGATTAGCTTTGGTTCAGGAGTGAAAAATGCCATGGCTCATGTGATTATTGAGCATGAAGACAAAATGTTATTCAGAGGATGGTTGAACCTCGGTAAAAATTTAGAAAAGAGAACATTTTTCGTGGATGAATCATTGCGTGGTGGTATTTCCGTGAGTGCGTATCTCATTACCGAAGGGCATTTTTATACTAAAAGTAGGCTGCTGAGCGTACCTTACACAAATAAGCAAATTGAAATGGAATTTCTGCACTTCCGTGATGAAGTATTGCCAGGTGCTAAAGAAGAAATTATTATTAGCCTTCGCGGACATAAGGGCGAAAAGTTAGCAGCAGAAATGTTGGCAACCATGTACGATGAATCATTAGATGTATTTTATGTTAACAGCTTTGCAATGCGGCTTTTCTATCCTCAATATCCTTCGCATAATATACGTGCCCAAGGTTTTAACTATGGCAATGCCGGACAGTTACTTTATTCGTATAAATCAGATCCAATAAATATAAAAGGGTCTGAGCCAAACTTAAATCTGTTTGGAATGAATTATTATGGCGCTTATTATTTAGATAATACGGTAGAGACTTCAGGACGTAGAGTAATGATGCCTATGGGTTCTGCAAAAGTAACTGAAAGCAAAAAGGAGGAGGCGCTTTTTTCTGCTGTTACCGTATCAAAAGATGGACACACTGACCAACAACCAATGGCAAAGGCAGGGGAAAGGGCAGATGCAGATAGATTTGATACAAACGAAACTGGTGTTGATAAAGAAAATCAAGCTCAACAGCAAAACGATCCTGAAATTCGAACCAATTTTAATGAAACCGCTTTCTTTTTTCCACAATTGCGCACCGATGAAAACGGAGATATCAAATTTTCATTTACAACACCTGAGAGTTTAACACGATGGAAATTTTTGGCACTATCTCATACAAAAGATTTAAAAACCGGTGTCACAGAAAATCAGATGACTACCAAAAAACAATTAATGATTTCACCGAATATGCCTCGTTTTTTCCGTGAAGGAGACAAAATGAGCTTACAAGTAAAAATTTCCAACCTGTCTGAACAAGCTCAAACTGGGCAATGTGAAATTAAATTGATTGATGTGATGACCGGAAACGATGTAACAAACACACTTTTGAGTCATAATTCAGCCCTTGATTTTGCAGTTGAATCTGGACAAAATACCTCCGTGCAATTTAATCTGGAGATTCCGCTCGGTTTGCAGGCTATTGAATATGAATTGATTGCAAAATCAGGAAGTTACGGCGACGGTGAACGAAGAGTGATACCAGTTTTGAGCAATCGCATGCTGGTTACCGAATCTATGCCTATGTATGTCAACGGAAATTCTACAAAAACATGGCGTTTTGAAAAATTATTGAACGCGAAATCTGGCGGAAGCATGAAACATCATCAGTTGAGTTTAGAAATGACTCCTCGTCCGGCATGGTATGCAATTCAAGCATTGCCTTATTTAATGGAATATCCGTACGAGTGCTCTGAGCAAATTTTTTCTCGCTTTTATGCCAATAGTTTGGCTTCCCATATTGCCAACAGCGATCTGCAAATACAACGTATTTTTGAAGCATGGAAAGCCATTCCGGAATCTGATGCATTGAAATCAAATCTTCATAAAAACGAAGATTTAAAAGCTGTTATGCTGCAGCAAACTCCATGGGTTTTGCAAGCCGATAATGAGGCAGAAAGAAAACGTCGGGTTGGTGTGTTATTTGATATGGAACGTATGTCAAATGAACTGTATGTGTCACTGATAAAACTTGAAAAACGACAAAAAGGAAATGGTGCTTGGCCTTGGTTTGACGGTATGCCTGAGAACCGTTATATCACGCAGCATATTGTTGCAGGGATGGCACATTTAAAACATCTCGGTGTTTTGGATGCTGATTATACCACTCGTGTGGATAAAATGATGCGTCATGCCGCACAGTACCTTGATAATCAGATATTAGAAGATTATCAGCAGCTGAAACGTTGGTATGATGAAGAGGAGATGAATGAATTGCGAATTTCTCATATTCAAGTGCATTATCTTTACACGCGCAGTTTTATTATGGATATTGCTTCTGTAAATCCGGCTGCAGCCAAAGCCTATCAATATTATTATGAGCAAGCACAAAAATATTGGGTTGAAATGAATTATTACAGCAAAGCCATGATTGCATTGGCAATGTACAGAACTGATTCAGAGCAACTTGCTGCGGATATTGTGGCATCACTAAAAGAATATGCCATTGTAGATGATGAAATGGGAATGTATTGGAAATCCGGCAACGGCTATTTCTGGTATCAGGCGCCAATTGAAACTCAGGCGTTATTAATTGAAGCTTTTGATGAAATTACGCAAGATAATGAATCGGTAAAACGCATGAAGCAATGGTTGCTGAATCAAAAACGCACGCAAGATTGGAAAACGACCAAGGCAACTACTGAAGCGGTTTATGCTTTGATTTTAACCGGATCAAACCTGTTGGATTTATCATCGAATGTTGTGGTTGAAATTGGCGGCGAAGTGTATAATCCGCAAAATGATTCGGATGTGAAATCGGAAGCAGGTACCGGATATTTCCGTAAAAATTGGCATGCCGGAGAAATTAAACCGGAAATGGGAGAGGTGAAGCTGACAAAAACCGGCGACGGTATGGCGTGGGGTGCATTGCACTGGCAATATTTTGA
>JAYEFQ010000115.1:0-2313 GCA_034658655.1 Bacteroidota bacterium | reverse complement strand
ATCTAATAACAAAAGACATTAAAAACAAATTGATGTATGTAGATGTAGAAAATCGCAACTAAAATAAAACCAAATAAATGAAACACTAAAACCTAAAATAATATGAATAATCAAGATGATTTTTACGAAGAACGAGCTGATTACGACAGCTATGAATTAAGTCAACAGGAAGAAGAAAACCGACAAGCCTTGCAAGACACAATGGATGCGCTGGGCATTGAATATGATGATTGTGACGACATTAACGAATCAGATATCAATATTTGGAGAGAAGGACACGGATTATAAACCACAAAAACAAATGATATGAAAACAGCACTAAAGATTATTTTAGTTGGAATTATTACAACATTCATTTTATCCTCATGTACAGTAAAAAAACGCTTATATATGCCAGGATATCATGTTGAAAGCTTAATTGGGAAAAAACACCATAAAGCAAAAACGACAAAAGAAATTCCTAATACACAGCCAACAAGCCTTGCAGAAGCGGAACAAGTAAAAAGCGAGACAGACAAGCAGTTGGTAAAGCATCAAAATGCTAAAATAGCAGAAGAAAATGCATTGACATTGAAAATAAAACCTGTAATATCTGAACAGAAAAAGAATAAGGATTTAAACCAAAATAAAACAATTAATAAGCCGAAAAAAAACATTTTAAAAACCAATAATTTCAATGATTTCACAGGGGATTTATTTGCATTCAATAATGGGCCACAATCCATTTCAAAGCAACATATTAACAAAGCAAACACCAACATTGGCGAGGATGGGAATTCAGCCCTTAAAGTAATCGGTTGGGTGTTTATCATCTTAGGGATACTTATTTTACTAGTAGCCAGCATTTTAATTGGAATTTTATTAATGCTACTTGGTTTAGTATTTGTTGTATCAGCCTAATTTAACCCTTATAATAATTTTTTAAAGCGTCATCCATCTCTATTACAATCTCTGAACGAAGATGCTCGGGTTTTAACACTCGGGCATCTTTTCCTTTTTCAAGAATCCATGCCTTCAAATCCCTGTTAACAATCAAATCAAACTCAAAAAGACCCCAATCGTCATTTTTCCGTATATATTTCTGGGATGCATGCAGTGGTTTGCTCAAAATATAAGGAATACGGCTTGAGAAAATCTCAATTTGAATTTTCTCAATTTTAAAATTTCTCGGCAAACTAAGCCCAACAATATCTTTAAAATATGAAGTTTTCATCCCAACAGGAATTGGTTTCCAAACTGATTTTACTGCCTTCATGGCTTTAATTCGGTCTAAACCAAACACATAATACTCTGTATTTATTTCATCCCAAGCCAAAACATATAGCCGTTGGTTGTATTCCTTAATTAAATACGGATGGATTTTTAACTTCAATTGTTTTGGGGGTTTATATGGCTGATAATCAATTTCTACAACCTGATTTGACTCTATAGCATCAACCATTTTTGATAACCATTTGTAGGCTGGCGGATTATTATATGCCTGTAAAGACAAAACCATATCATCATCAGAAATTGTTTGCAAATTTAATTTACGCAAACTTTCAGATAAATTTCGAAAATACTGATGCATCATAAGTTGCTCAATATGCTGCACTGCTTCGCTTAAGTGAAACACTTCATCTGGTTTAAGACGCATATTAAACAAATGAAAGCCTTTTTGTGTATAATAATATCCCAAACCACGTTTATTTTCAATTGGAACAGGAATACCAAGCACTGCATTTTTCAAATCAAATATATCATAACGAATAGTTCGAGAACTCACAGAAATGGCTAATTCATCGGATACTTTATCGGCTAACTCAATTGCAGACCAATATCGACCATCCTTATTTGCAATATTAGCATGGAATCTGTTCGATAAACAGGCATCAATTATTTGATATCTTAAGAGTGCTTGTTTGTTTTTTGGCATAATTTTCACTATTTTTGGTAAAGATATACAAAACTAAAAAATGATACAAGATTACTTTGATTTCAAGTTAACCATAGAACAATTAGATGCTGTTACTGCAATTTCAGAATATATTAATTCCTCAGATTACAATATTTTTATACTCACAGGTTATGCAGGAACAGGAAAAACCAGTTTACTAAAAGGGCTTTCAAAACAATTTGAAGATGACTATGCAATTTACCACTTAGCAAGCACAGGTAGAGCAGCAAAAGTGTTGAGCAGCAAAACCGGAATGGCGGCAGACACGATTCATCGCGTAATTTATCAGCATGAAATTACTGTAATTGACAGATTTCAACATTTAATTAAAGTAACTTATAAACTCAAACAAAATATATCCCACGAAAACAGTATTT
>JAYEFQ010000114.1:0-2331 GCA_034658655.1 Bacteroidota bacterium | reverse complement strand
TTATTTAGTGTTCGTCCATTTAGTCGGAGTCTGATTCATAAAGTTCGAGTTCGAGGCTTGTGAAGTGTTTAAAATCAAGGAGTCCGCCAGCTGGCGGATGACTGTTTTAAATACGAACATAACGAAGAAATCGGACATTATGGACAGACTCTATTTAAAAAATTATACCTTTACAGTTAAAGAAATATCATGCAAGAACGACATAAAAATAGGCAGCAATATTTTAACGAGCAGGCATTAACAACTAGCCGTTACGTTATCCCTTTCATTGAAAAAACAATGCAGATTGATAAAAATATTTCTGTGCTTGAAATAGGTTGCGGGGAAGGTGGAAACCTAAAACCATTTGTTGACATGGGCTGTAAGCGAATTGTTGGGGTGGATATGAATACTCGGAAAATCGATAATGCCAATCAGTTTTTTGCTGAACATCCAAATCGTGATAAGTTGACATTTATTTGTGATGATGTGTTTAACCGAGAAGATCTTGGACAATTTGATCTGATTATTATGCGAGACGTTTTGGAGCATATTCATGGACAAGAAAAATTTATGCACTTAGCACAACAGTTTTTAAAACCTGATGGTCGATTTTTTCTTGGATTTCCGCCATGGTGGAATCCTTTTGGTGGACATCAGCAAATGTGTCGAAATAAGTTTTTATCAAAATTACCATTTTTTCATTTGCTTCCCGTGTTTTTGTATAAGGCGATACTAAAAGTATTTGGAGAATCAGAAATTATGATTGAAGCGTTGTTGGAGGTGAAAGAAACAGGCATTTCAATTAATCGTTTCGAGAGAATTGTTAGGCGCACCGGATATCAAAAAGCCGTTCGTTATTTTTATCTTATTAACCCGAATTACGAGGTGAAATTTGGATTAAAACCCCGCATGGTGATTGCTCCATTTTCATATATTCCTTTTTTACGTGATTTGTACACTACCACTAATTATTATGTATTGAAGAAGTAATTTTATTAAAAATTATATTTCTTAAGCAACCAATCGTATAATTTCCTTATCTATAAAAAAGCTAAAGACAGGAGAAATCTGAAGATGCTTTCGTTTTTTTCTTACTTTTATGGTTTAAATGTGATGTTATTAATTTATTTTATCAAAAAAACAGTATTATGCAAAGAAAATTATCATTTTTTATTGGATTATTAATCTTGAGTCTGCTTGCAAATAGTGCATTTGGGCAAGGGTTTGATGTTCAATTTACGCAAGATCGGAGTGACGTATTTACGCTCGATGTGAATCTGGATAAATATGATATCCAGATAGTACAAAAAGAGGGGCAAACCTTTTCAAAATTAAAGTTTGGCGGAGATATTAATCTGTCAAAAGCCGGATGGGCAGAATTGCCTTTTGTTAGTATTCCTGTGCAATTGTCTCCTGACAGAAATGTAGATGTGGAAATTATTGAGTCGAGTTATGTGGACATCTCACTTGTTGAGCCTATGCTTCCGTCTCGTGGTGTATTATATAGGAATCAAGATCCATCTGAGATTCCCTATGAAATAGATCCGGAATCAATTGTTGATGAATGGTATCCTCAAGAAATTGTTGAGGATGGTGAACCCTACGTTTTACGAAAAGTGCGTGGGCAAAATATTCGGGTTCAGCCTTTTAGATATAATGCAGTGGAGCAAACGTTAAGAGTTTATACTCAGATGCGTATCCGCGTAAGCGAAAATACTGAAGAACCGGTTAACCCTTTGCCTGCTTCATTGAGTGAGGTGAATATTGAAATGGCACCGGTTTACCGCTCTGTTTTTCTGAATTACAATCAAAATACAAGCCGTTGGGCAGAAGAAATTGGCGAGTTCGGTGATGTCCTTGTTATTTATACATCACGTGATGTCACTGTAATTCAACCTTGGATAGAGTGGAAACAACAAAAAGGCTATAATGTGGATGAATTACAAGTTGCCACAGGAACAAATGTTGGTACAGATATTCAATCGGCTTATAATGCAAATTCCAATTTATTGTATGTTTTGCTTGTTGGAGATTGGGCTGAGATTAAGTCTGATCTTGGTGGTTCTGAAACTACACCAATGGATCCTATGCTTGGTTGTGTTGCTGGTACTGACGATCATCATGATATTATTATCGGTCGCTTTTCCGCTGAATCAACTGCTGATGTAACTGCGCAAGTAAATAAAACCATAGAATATGAACGTGATGTTGTAAGCAGTGATACTTGGTACAAAAATGCTCTTGGTATTGCTAGTGATCAAGGTGATGGATCTGGTGACGATGGCGAAGCTGATTACGATCAGATAAATAATATTCACGACGGACGTTTACTTCCTACGACTTACACAA
>JAYEFQ010000113.1:0-11818 GCA_034658655.1 Bacteroidota bacterium | reverse complement strand
GTATTATGAACAGCAGGAACTTGAATTTCTTCCATGTTTGGTAGAGGAAGCTGCTGATCAATTAGTTATTGCTAAATGGATACTTAGAAAATTGGCACATCAATATGACCTTTCTTTATCACTTGCACCAAAAATTACAGTAGGTAAAGCTGGTAGCGGATTGCATGTTCATATGATGATAGAGAAAGACGGTAAAAACATGCTGGTTGAGGGAGGTAAACTTAGCGACATTGCAAAACGTGCCATTGCCGGAATTCTTGATTTATCTGGTGCTTTAACTGCATTTGGAAATACCATTCCAACTTCATATTTGCGTTTAGTGCCGCATCAAGAGGCACCAACCAATATTTGCTGGGGCGATAGAAATCGTTCCGTTTTGGTTCGCGTTCCATTGGGTTGGTTAAGTGATGTTGATATGGTAAGTCACGCAAATCCACAGCAGGATAAAACATCACGTGAATTTATGTCGAAACAAACATTTGAATTACGTAGTGGTGATGGCTCTGCTGATATTTATGGGTATTTAGCAGGAATTGTTATTGCTGCTCAGCACGGTTTGGAAATGGAGAATGCATTAGAAATTGCAGAGAAATTGTATGTTAACGTCAATATTTTTGATGATGAGCATAAAGCACTCTTAGATCAATTAGAGGCATTGCCAGAATCATGTTATGAATCTGCAATTGAGTTGGAAAAACGTCGAGAGAGTTTTGAGAAAAACGGAATTTTTCCGGTAGGCTTAATTAGCAGTATGATTGAGCAATTAAGAGCGTTTGATGATAAAGACTTAAGTGAGCGCCTGTATGGTAAACACGATGAAATTGCAGCGTTGGTGAGAAAACACCTGCACTGCATGTAGTGATATAGTTTTTACTATATTGCTTTGTTCGATGAATGCAAGCCTGTCCGCCAACCAGTGGATGGGCTTGTTTTTTTGACAAAAAAAAGCATCTGAAAAACCAGATGCTCTAAAAGTATTCCCCCTAATATCTCAAATTGGTGCCATGAGTACATTTTGAAAAAAACACTTTTCGCTTATGAGAAATTTAATACCTTGTCTTATTTACAGATGAGTTCAGTATAAAAGCTTTAAAGTTGAAAGTTATATTACTGAATATCAGGCAGTTATGGTGATGTTTGGCAATATGTTAAATTGCTTATTATTAACGGTTTACACTTTTAACTTTACGAACTTTATACTTTTTATACTCGTCTCACAGATGAATCTGTAATCTACGCTTCAAAGATAATAAAAAAAGTCATCCGCCGGCTGGCGAATTACTTTTTTAATTATTTTAAAAGAAAATTATTTTGCTGTTTTAGCAGCTTCAAACATTGATGTGATTTCTTCGAGTGTGTAATTTGTAAATTTGAGACCTTCCTCAATTTCAATTGCACGATCATCTTTAATTATTACATAATACAAATTGTACTCGTTGCCTTCTTCGTTTTCAAGTTTGTAAATGAATCCGCTTTCGTCTTCATCAACGATTTCCGCAAAACCTTCAGTTTCCAATGCAAAGTCTTTTGCATCCTGAATGTAATCTTCTTTTTCTCTATAAGGCTCTTCGTCCATCATAGAAATGTCAAGAATCCATCCATCTTTTGCAACTTCATAGTTTAATAAATTAACACCGCCGAATTCCCCGTTTAACATACCTTCAGTAATTTCTGCACCTTCTGGTACGTCCATAGTGATTGGAATACTTTGTTCAGTAAAATCAGTGTTTGACATTACAATTTCAGCACTTTCATTAGCTTCGCTAACATTTGCTGCATTGTCTTCAGTTTTCGTTTTTTCTTCATTGTCAGTTGATTCGCCACCTCCACAAGAAACGAGGAACATAACGAGCAAGATTGACACAAGAATACTTACATGTTTCATAATAAATAGTTTTAGTTTACAGTATGGGTAAAGATACATTTTTTTTGTGAAAACAAAATCTTTTTCACGTGATACCACTTTAAAATCAAAAATGCCGGTATTATGCCGATGTAGATTCAACACCGATAGGCGAAGCATACCGGTAGTTTTGAATCACAATCGGTGTTATACTATTTATTAATCAAAAATACCGGTGTAATTCTGTTTCATTTCGTTTAATCAGCAGGTGAGTTAAGTTAAACCTTATATCCGTAAATGATTATCTTTTTTTTTTATTGCGCCATGTGGCGGTTACAGAAAATCAAATAAATTTCCTTGCGGATTTTGGGTTAAACCTGATTTTTTTTGATTTGCTTCTGAAATTTGTAATAAAATTATTACATTTGCCAACTGATAAAAAAAGCACTTGAAAATGGCAAAAAAGAAAACAAATCAAACCGATTCGAATTTTGAAAACGTTGAATCTGCATTATCGCGGGTAGAATTATTTATTGAGAAAAATCAAAAACGCATAACCTATGTGTTATTTGCAATAGTTATTGTTGTTTTTGGATATTTTGGGTTTGCTAAATTTATTGCTCAACCAAAGGCGGAAACTGCTTTTGAGGAGATTTTTATCGCAGAACGTTATTTTGAGCAAGATTCTTTTCAACTTGCGCTTGAAGGTGATGGAGTCAATTATGGTTTTTTAGATATTATTGATAATTATAGACGCACTCCGGCAGGAAATTTGGCATTTTATTATGCTGGAATTTCTTATTTGAATCTTGGTGAGTTTGAAGCTGCTATTGAGTATCTCAATCGGTTTTCTGCTGATGATGTGATGTTGGAAGCCAATGCAGTAGGTGCAATTGGAGATTCATATCTTGAGTTAGACGATTTAAAATCTGCAGTAAAAAATTACGAAAAAGCTGCGAAAATTGCTGATAACGATTTCTTATCTCCAATTTTTCTCATGAAAGCTGGTAAGACTTATGAAATAGATGGTCAGTATCAAAAAGCATTAGATATTTATAATCGCATTGAAACCGAGTATTACGGGACACGTGAACAGCGTAATATTGAAAAATATCAAGCTCGTGTTGAAATGAAAATGCAATAAGATTTTTTTGATGAAACATTTAAGCATCCGCTATTATGTGGATGCTTTTTTAATTATACAAACCTATGTCCACTCAAAATCGCAACCTTTCAGACAATAAACTGGATAATTATCCAGATGCAAAAAGTTGGAAAATCGGTATTTTAACCGCAGAATGGAATCCAGAGGTTACACATGCTTTGCGTGATGCAGCTGTTAATTTATTGCATGAAAACGGAGTGATGCCGAAACACATTAACTTGCAAGATGTGCCTGGAAGTTTTGAGCTAATCCACGGAGCGAAAATAATGGCTGAAACCGGAAAGTTTGATGCTGTTATTTGCTTTGGATGCATAATTCAGGGCGAAACTCGTCATTTTGATTTTATTGCTCAAGGTGTAACCCAAGGTATTGTCGATTTGAATATCAAATATAATATTCCGTTTGTTTTTGGCGTTTTAACAACTAATGATCAACAGCAAGCATTGGACAGAGCCGGCGGAAAACATGGGAATAAAGGCGATGAAGCCGCTGCTGCTGCCTTGAAAATGATACAATTAAAACACAATGTTTAAATGAATATTCGCCATTGGATATTAAGTGCCATTTTTGTTTTTCTCTGCATTTCGGGATTTTCCGCAAAGTGGGTTCCTGCAATTGTTGTGGATATTGAAGGGGATACATTAACTGGAGAAATAAAAGCTGGAAAGCGTACTTTCTCCGATTTTATTAAATTTCGTGACGCGCAGGGTCGTAAACAAGTCATGAATCCTGAGTTTTATCCTGAGGTGATTACCACAGAAACTCATTTTAAATCCATTTGGTTTGACGATGAAGTGGCTGGATACAATACCTATTGTTACGCAAAACTATTGACCTACGGATGCATTGAAATATATGATGTTATTTATCCGTTTCGTTCTTGCTCATGTAAAACACAAGGAACACGAAAATCAAACTGGGTTATAAAAATTGATGATGAACCCCTCTTTATAATTCAACATAATTTCTTTAATGATGAAATTCTGAATATCATGGAAATTCAAAGCTTTCTGAAACGTTATTCTGACTTGAGTAAAATCGTTCTAAAATCAATTACATCAAGAAAGGCTTTTCTTAAAATTATTCAAAAATATAACGAAATGTGCCGTGTTGAAAATCGCACATATCAAAGTCGGTTTAATGCTGAAATGGATAGTTTTTAACTTGCTAATATTGAGTCGTTTTGGGGATTGAAAAAAGTGTTCTGTCTCGACTGTTAATAGTTTGCTTGAAAATTGTGTTTATATTTAAGGGAATAATGTTATTTTTGGGAAACGGAAAAGATACGTTTTTATGGGAAAAATTATTGCAATTGCAAATCAAAAAGGTGGAGTTGGAAAAACCACTACAGCAATTAATCTTGCTGCTAGCTTGGCTGCATTAGAATATAAAATATTGCTTGTTGATGCTGATCCTCAAGCAAATTCAACAAGTGGTTTGGGCTTTGATGTGAAAAATATTAGAGCAGGTTTGTATGAAATGTTGGTAAAACAAGAAGAGCCCTCAAATATTATTTTAAGTTCTGAGCTTAGTCATCTTGATATTTTGCCAAGTCATATCGATTTGGTTGGCGCTGAAATTGAAATGCTCGATATCCCAAATCGTGAGAAAATTATGGGTTTAATGCTGCAGCAAGTGGTGGGTCAATACGATTTTATTATTTTGGATTGCTCTCCATCTCTTGGACTTATTACTGTCAATGCGTTAACAGCAGCCGATTCAGTGCTTATCCCGGTGCAATGTGAATATTTTGCGCTTGAGGGACTTGGAAAATTACTGAATACAATTCGCATCGTACAATCTAATCTTAATAAATCACTTGATATTGAAGGGTTTCTATTAACCATGTACGATAAGCGGAATAACTTGTCTCACCAAATTGTTGATGAGGTTAAAAAGCATTTTGAGGACATGGTTTTTGATACCATTATTGTCAGAAATATTAAATTGGGTGAAGCACCATCTTTTGGACAATCTATTTTGAGTTATGATGCAAATTCTAAGGGAGCAGATAACTACTTGGCACTTGCCCGTGAGCTTTTGCAAAGAAATAATATGACAAATATTCCAGATTCGGAAAAAACACTATAAGAAAAATGGCAAAACGCAATGCATTAGGACGTGGACTAGGCGCCCTTATAGAAACGGACGATAATGACGGAAGAATTAAACGCGATGCTGTGAATGAAATTCCAGTGGATATTATTGAAGCGAATCCGTTTCAACCTCGTGCCGAATTTGATGATGAAGCACTTAAAGAATTGGCAGATTCAATTCGTGAGTTGGGAATTATTCAACCAATTACTGTCAGTATAAAAGAGGATAAGTTTCAATTAATAGCTGGTGAGCGTCGCTTGCGAGCTGCAAAAATTGCCGGACTGAAAAAAATTCCTGCATACGTAAGAACTGCCGATGACCAGGGCTTGCTTGAGATGGCTCTCGTTGAAAATATTCAACGTGAAAATCTCGATGCCATGGAAATAGGCATTTCATATCAACGATTAATGGATGAGTGTAAACTGACGCAAGAAACCTTAAGTGAACGTGTTGGAAAGAAACGCTCTACAGTTGCTAATTATTTGAGATTATTAAATTTGCCACCTCAAGTACAACTTGGTATTAGTGAGAAAAAAATTACCATGGGGCATGCTAGGGCTTTGATAAACCTTAAAGATGAAGAAACGCAACTTATGGTTTATAATCAAACCCTGAAATACGATTTTTCAGTTCGTAAAGTGGAGGAGTTTGTCCGCGAGCTCAATCTTGAAGAAAAGAAAAATCAAAATCCCAGCGAGAAAACAAAATCTGCAGCAAAAACAGCTGAGGAATATGAAAGTCTGCAAAAACATTTGTCAGAATATTTTCATTCCGATGTGAAATTTGCTCGAAACAAAAAAGGAAAAGGAAAAATTGTTATCCCTTTTGGTAATGACGAACAATTAGAACGAATAATTGCTGCCCTTGATAAACTCGATAAGTAAGCTATGTTGTGCCGCTTGTCATATTTGATTGCTCTACTTGTAATGCTTGGAGTTGCTGCGAATCCACTCATGTCGCAGGAAGATACCGATAGCCTGAAAAATGAGACACTTATTTTTAAAAATAAAAGTGTAAAATCACCACGAAAAGCCAGTTTATATTCTGCGGTTTTACCAGGTGCTGGTCAAATTTACAACGGGAAATATTGGAAAGCACCAATCGTATGGGTAGGGATGGGAACATTTGCTTATATGGCCATCGGTAATCAGTCAAAATTTATTCGATTTAAAGATGCGTACTTACTTAGGCAAGATGGTGGAATCGATGAGTTTTATGATTTCTTGACACCCGAAGCACTTATTAATGAAATGGACAGGTATCGGCGTTTTAGAGATTTGAATATCATCGGTGCAACCCTTTTTTATGTTATCCAAATTGTGGACGCGAATGTGGATGCTGCTCTATCTGATTTTGATGTGAGTGATGACATCAGTTTGCGTATCAGCCAACCAGAAAGTCAATTTGCCGTAGCTCAACAAAGCGTCGGATTTACCCTAACTTTGAAATTTTAATTATGAAACAATATATATTATTAGGCTTATTCATTGCTTTTTTCGGGTGTAGTTTTGCACAAATTCAAGATACGTCTAAACAAAACGAAAAGCCTTTGGTGGATGCAGAGTTTATTACTTGGATAAACCGTGTTGATTCACTTGTTAATACACATTTTTATTATCGACCTGATACCTTGGTTTTTGGAGAAATTCACCGAGATAGTATCATACGGGAGTTGCCCGATTCAATTTATCGCGAACGCATTGCAGCTCTTCATTCCCCTGTGGAATTATCTTATAATGATCAAGTGCGACGTAATCTTGATTTCTATATACAGCGTGCATATCGACAAATTCCTCGGTTATTAGCACTTTCTGATTATTACTTTCCCATGTTTGAGGAAATTTTTGATCAATATGGATTGCCATACGAATTGAAATATCTTGCCGTGATTGAATCTGCATTAAACCCAGAAGCCGTTTCGCGGGCAGGTGCAACCGGATTGTGGCAATTTATGTATGCTACAGGGAAAATGCAGGGGCTTGAAATTAATTCTTATGTTGATGAACGCCGTGATCCAATTGAAAGTACGCATGCTGCATGTCAGTTTATGCAATCATTGTATGAGGTTTATGATGATTGGATGTTGGTTCTCGCAGCATACAATTGTGGTCCAGGGAATGTTAACAGGGCAATCATTAGAGCAGGTGGAAAAGATAATTTCTGGGATATTTATTATTATTTGCCACGAGAAACAAGAAATTACGTGCCGGCGTTTATTACGGTGAATTATATTTTTGAATATTACAATCAACATGGTTTTGTCGCAGAAGAAATTGATTTATTTGGCTCGGTTGATACCGTTCATATTAATTATGATATGCATTTTGACCAAATTGCGGCTTGTATTAATATTAGCAAAGACGATTTGCGTTTCTTGAATCCTCAATATAAACGTGATTTAATTCCCGCAAAAAACAAAACTCGACATTTGATTTTACCGGTTGCGTACATTGCGGATTTTGTCTTAGCTGAAGACAGCATCCACTTGTATAAGGATTCTATTTATCTTAATCCGGCAAAAATTGCATATAGTCCTTCCTCTTCCTCATCTTTAAGAACTTATCCGGCTGCAAGTCAGCCAGCAGGAACAAAAGCACTTTCATATACCATAAAACCCGGTGATGCTATAGGCTTGATTGCGAGTTGGTATGATGTTCGCGTATCCGAATTAAAAGCATGGAATGGCTTGTATTCTAATACAATACGTGCGGGGGCGAAAATGACAATTTATGTGCCTGAAGCTAAAGCGGCGTCTTATGAAATGGTTAATAAAATGAGTAAAGCTGCAAAACAAAAGCGTGAAGGAGTTCATCCGGATACTGGAAAAGTAGTTTCAGAGCCTTTAGATCCAAATTATGAATATTATACCGTCCGAAGCGGTGATAATCCTTGGATTATTGCACAAAAATATCCGGGAATTGATGGCAAAGAGATTCTTACACTCAATGGTATAGCGAGTGCATCATCTTTAAAAATAGGACAGAAATTAAAAATACGTAAAAAAAACTAGACGCATGAATATTGCAATACTGGCCGGAGGGCCTTCGTCAGAACGAGTAATTAGCTTGCAAACTGCAGCAAATGTTAGTGAGAAATTAAGCGATGCCGGACATGATTGTTATACTATTGATATTAATGGTCCTCGATGGATTTATGATGTTTCAGGACAGGCAATTTCGGTTGATAAAAATGATTTTAGTTTTGAATTAAATGGTCAAATATTGCGATTTGATTATGTCGTGATTGCAATTCATGGAAAACAAGGAGAAGATGGACTTTTGCAAGGATATTTTGATGTGATGAATATCCCTTATTCATCTCCTGGGGTATTGGCATCAGCACTTACTTACGATAAAATTCGCTGTAAACAATTTTTGTCAGATCAAAATGTCCCGATGGCAGAACAATATTTAATCCGCAAAGGAGATACAATTAATGCCGATGCGATTGTTGATAAACTGGGTTTGCCTGTTTTTGTAAAGCCTAATACTGCTGGATCTAGCTTTGGTATAACGAAAGTGTATAAGAAGGAATCGATAGAGGCAGCAATTAATTATGCTTATTCAGAAGATAATCAGGTAATTATCGAGGAGTTTATACAAGGTGTTGAGGTGTCATGTGGGGTAATCAAAACTCATGATAAGGAACTTGTGCTACCTGTGACAGAAATTGATACGAAAAATGATTTTTTTGATTACGATGCAAAGTATGATCCTGAATTAACCGATGAAATTACACCGGCACGTATCTCTGACGACGAAACTAAAGCGGTGCAGGAATTAACTTCACTGGTTTATGATTTAACCGGCTGCAAGGGCTTAGTGCGCGTTGATTTTATTATTAAAAATGGAATTTCTTTTTTTATTGAACTAAATACTATCCCTGGATTAAGTCTAAACAGCATTGTCCCTAAACAAGTCAGAAGCATAGGAATGACTGAACGTGAAATGTTAGTTATGGCAATGGAAGATAGCCTTTTAACTCATCGAAATCAGGCAAATTAATAGACGTGTTTTAACTTTTATTGATGATTTTTAGTGAATACATGATGTCATGTCCTATTTAATGCCTAAAAATCTCCATCAAATTTTGGATGATTTTATCGCTTCGCAAAACAAAAAAGGAATAAAGAAATAATACATAATTATTTTTTTAACAGGATTGGTATTATTTTTGTATCTTGTATGCAGTCTAAAATTTCAAGAACTAATTTTTTTGCCTTATGAATATGAATAAGAATTTAATTAAAGCATTTGCTATTTTTCTTTTTGTTGCAAGTTTGTCTTTTTTAGTTTCTTGTGAACCAGATGAACCCATGTCTTTTGATGAATCTTTACTGATTGGAAAATGGGTGGAAGGGACTGTTTATGAGCGCTATAATGCGGATAATACCGGTTATACATGGGATACTTCAGATGATGTGTTAGAAGAAGAAGCACAGGATTTCACATGGAGCTTAGATGAAGATCAATTAGTTCAAATTCACATTATGGAAATCGGAGGTAACATCCCTAAAACTTATATTGTTACTGAACTTAGTGAATTTTATCTTACTTATAAAGACGATTACGGAACAGTACACAGCTTTGAGAAAGTTGAGTAATATTTTAGAAAGCGTATTTGTTTGGCGTATATTGTTGTGATTAACACATTTTAATTATGAAAAATTTTTTCAGAGTATTAAAAAAAATAATGATATCATTGCTACTCTTAATTGTAGTTGGTATTGTCATTACAATTTGGTTCGTGTTAACCCCAGCAAGACTCACGCCCATTGTTACTAATCAGGCAAACAAGTTGTTAAGCTGTGAGGTCAGGGTAGGAACCGTGGATTTAACTTTTTTTAAGACATTTCCTAAACTTGGACTTCATGTTGAGAGTTTTACATTAATTAATCCTGTTAAAGGAGCTCAATCGGATACCCTAGCGCATTTTGATGATTTTATTGCAACAATTGATCATAAAGAATGGCGTAAAAACAAGTCTGTTGTACTGAATGAAATTTACTTGAAAAATGGTTTGGCAAATGTGTATGTTGATAGTTTGGGAAACACTAATTATGATATCTATCAAGCAACAGATGAAGACGATGAGGAAGAAAAAAGTTCGGAATTACCAGATTTGATTGATATTCAAAAAATCAAAATAGAAAATCTAAAAGCAAATTATATTGATGAACAAAGCAAAACAAAAGCAGAGATTACAAATCTTAATTTTTCAATTCGCGCAAAATATAAGAAAGTGTCCGGAAATGCTGAAATGAATCTTGACATTGATAATATATACTATGCTGTGAATGATAGCTCAAAGATGGTGGCTGATATTGATGATTTCTCTTTTTTTGTGGATGGCAGCATTACAGACAACATGCTTGAAGGCCTTGTAAACACCGAAATAAAATCAATATCATTTTCAACAAACGATACTGCATACCTCGATTCAACAAATCTGCGTTTGAATGCACCTTTGTCCATTGATATGGATGATGAAAGCATCACATTAACAAAAACTGAATTGGCAATTAATACCCTAGAATTTGTTCTTGACGGATGGGCAAAACGTGGCACTGACAGTGACATTGAAATGGATATGACGCTAATTACTGAACAATGGGGTTTAGATGAAATATTTGCCTTGATTCCGGAAGATTATCAGCAATTAGTATCTGACATAAAATTTGATGGAGATATTCAAATTTCAGGAAGAGCAAACGGATTTTATAATGACAGCTTAATGCCTGTAATAAACACAAATTTGAAAGTAAATAACCTGAATGGTACCTATGCAGACCTGCCATACACATTTGCGAATACAATTGCCGATATCAATCTCGATCTTAATACAAATACCGATAAAGCAGATGTGATTATAAACAATTTGAGTACCGTCTTAAATAACAATGCCATAAAATGCAGTGGTTCCATCAAAGATGCTACGGGATCACAAGAATGTGACCTGTCATTAATTGCCAACATTAATTTGCAGGAAATAAAATCATTTTTACCGGATAGTTTAAATGTTGATCTGTCAGGAACAGCAGATTGTAATTTTATAATTAATGCAAAGCTGGATGACTTAGTAAATACCGATTTAACTAAAATTAAATCGAAAGGAAGCTTGAATATTACAGGTTTAAATGCAATTTATCAAGATAGTATGTATATAGAGTCTCCATATCTTAAGCTTGGATATCAAATTCCAAGTCCCAATATGGCAACAAATAAGGCATTTAAAGAGCTCATTCAGGCCACACTCGTAAGCCCTGAATTAAACATAAAAATGATTGATAGCGTAAATGTTATTGCCGAAGCAACTTCAGCTGATTTGACTTTGGGTTTGTCAAATGTAATGGATATAAGCGTTCAATCATCAATGGGAGTGATTTTTGCATTTGACCATCTTGCTGCCGAAATGGATACTTTAAAGGCTGAGCTCATGATGCCTAAGGGCTTTGCTAATTATTACATCCCTGAAAATCAAGATAATGTATCCTTGAGCTTATCATATCAAAGCAGTGGATTAAATGCAATTATTGGTGAATACGCATCTGTAAATACAGAGTTTATTACTGTTTTAGCAAATGCCATTCAGGATACGACACAAGAAAATCCGCTTTTGCAATGGAGTCCAAATGTAAATGTTGATTTTAATAATGGGAAAATTCAACTTGCCGATTTATTGTATGATATGAATATTCCTCAAATTAAGTTCGA
>JAYEFQ010000112.1:0-38242 GCA_034658655.1 Bacteroidota bacterium | reverse complement strand
ATTTTCAAGTGACACCTCACAATGCACATTTTGTGCTTGCGCCATTTTTCCAACAGCCTTCATCATAGCTTCAGGACCGCAAGTAAGCACAGCATCAAAAGCCTGCAAATTTTGCATCACAGACTGATCTGTTACAAAACCAGTTTCACCGTGGCTGCTGTCTTCAGTACTTGTATAAACCTCTCCATATTGTTCATAAGCATCAATTCGCAGTAAATTTGCTTGACTTCTACCACCAATTAATGTTGTGACTTTTTTACCATTTTCCACTAATTTTTTGGCCGTATATAAAAGTGGAGCAACACCACAACCACCGCCAATAAGCAAAACAGACTCCGCATTTTCAGGAATATTCCAGGTATTTCCTAATGGATATACAAGATTTAACATTTCACCTTCTTGCAAATCTGCCATGACAATTGTGCCTTCACCTTTCTTTTCAATCAACAAATGCAGCTCATTTTTTTCATAATCCACATCATGAATTGAAATAGGACGACGTAAAAAGGTATTTGGCGCTTTATCAACTTTAACTTCAGCAAATTGACCGGGGAAAATTTCGGGGAGATCACCTGAAGCCTTGAGTTTAAGCAAATAATACTGTGTGTTTATTGCCTGATTTTCAATTACTTTCAGGTCTTGAACGATTTTTCTCATACCGTGAAATTGTTTCGTTACAAAGATAATTAAAATCTGCAATCAAAATGGCTGAGAAAAAAAATATACGAATAGTGAGGTATAATTCAGGATTAATCAGGACGATATTCAGTAAAACTTTTGTCAGAATACAGAATAATAACCTTATCAATGCGTTTTGCAGAGCTATTTCCATAAGGAGTAGGTAATTCGTCAGATAAACGATTTAATGGCTCAGAAAGCGATTCATTTGCTTTTACTGATGGCGCTTGTGCAGCGTTTGCGTTGGTGACAGGTTGAGCATTTGAGGAAAATAAATTAGATTGCGGTGGCTTTTCAATCGGTTGATTTGTTTGTTCTTCACTCTGAAACTTGTACATTTTCCCTTTGCCCTGAAGCAGCCATTCGGCAGAAATCCCGGAAAAACGATTCAATATTTTAGAAATTAAGTCGATACTCGGATTATTACGACCTGAAGCGATGTGCGATATGCTGGAGGATTGTACACCGATTTCCTGAGCGAATTTCGCATTGGTCATCTCTTCTTCTTGAATTATTGCAAGGATTCTGTCTTTCATAATTGTAAATATTTAACTTTACAAATGTAATAAAAATTTCGTTTACTTTTGTAATCACATAGATTTACATTTGTAACACATCATGCTGTTTACAATTGTACATTTTCATCTTTTCTTTAGGAAAATTACAGGCTTTTATATCGAACTAAACTTCTCCGTTTATTTATTTTTATATTTGGTGTATTCTCTTGCTATTACGCAATAATCTAATATATTCCTTAAAAAAAAAGGATTTTACCTCGCATTATTCCTGCGATTCCTTTTCGTGTTGATAAAAACGTCTAACTTTTTAGTTATGCAATGTCTTATAATAAGTTAGCAACAATATCGGTACACAAAGACAATCGAAAGAAACATTATATATTGATGATACTGCGTTTGAATAAACAACGTAAACACCTGATAATTAGTTGTTTTATTATGATTTAATAAGAAATAGGGAATAAAGCGAGGTAATGTCAAGAATATATCAGAAAAAAGATATTAGCAATTGTCTGCTAAACTATTGATATTCAATGCATAAAAACCGAATGTGTTATCACACTTAAAGTGAATTACACGATATTTAATATAAATAGCTGGTTAACAAGTAATAAGATGCACTATTATGGGAACAAAACCCCTAATTTACATCGAATATTTACATATAACCCCCAAAGATTAAAGTAATACTTACTGTAATAGACAATAACATACTGATTATAAGTAATTTAATTTACAAATGCAATGTGATTTAGTTTGTTACATTTGTAATCAAAAAAAATGTGCTTTCCTGTAAATTCCTTATGTGTTTTGTGAATTACATTTGTAAATAGGCTTAAATTTACAGATGTACAAATGTAAATATTACAATTGTAACAATTTTGATGTAATCAGTCTCTCCTCTCCCATGACCAATAGAATATACACATGTCAGAAATAGAGAAAATAAAAATGAAGTAAGAATAAAAGTGCTAAATGCTCATAAATTGAAAATTTGAGTAAAGATTGCCCATCTTACGGAATAAGACAGAGAAATTGTATTTAAAAAGAATTAAAATACGATATTAAATGCACTAAATTTGTGAATGTCAGGGACTAATAGTCCATTCTTAAATTAATATATCAATAAATGTTTAAATAAATCCTAATAGCTAATCCCTAAATTCTAAATAAATTCAAATGATAAAAATCAAAATACAAAACAATAATGAAAAATTTTGAATCGCTATACTAGTAGAATTTTCTCACTATGTTTTTCGACCATTTTCAGGATTTATTTTAAACTCAGGTTTAATAACCACACCAAGTGATTTTTTTCCGTCAATCAAAATCTGAACCGGCTTTTCAAAGCGCACATGTCTAACGAACTCGTCCTCATACACAGCCGGTAGTTTATTCAAATAATCTACATCATAAATTCCTTGATCAATTCCGGGATTAACAGTAAAGTAACCAACCTGAAATGACGTTAAATTCTGGAAAAAATGTGTCCCCTGAGAAGGATCGATTCGATAATTTGTCATACCGGCTTCTACAATCAGTCTTGCCATAGAAATCTGCGCCCATCGTACCGGAATGCCCAACCATGAATCGCTACTTCCCCATCTACCCGGTCCAATTAGCATATAATGCATATCATGGTTAATAAATTCATCATTAAGATTGCCAATAATTTCAGCAACTCTCATATTATTAGCCGGATCAAAGGTCTCAGGTTTCACATAAATCAGGTCTTGCAAATTATCAATAATTCCATTTCCCAATGCCGAATCAGATTTAATTACACAATGTGTATCATCAATATCCGACATATCGGCATTAATACTCTCCTGATTATCAACAATTGGTCTTATTTGCAATACATTAAATACATTTTTAATTGCTTTCCCTTTTCTATCCAAACTTACGGCAAATTCAATTTCCACCGGATTATTCATTTCTTTATGGCCAATTGTCAGCAAATCAGAAATAATATCCGCAATCGGTAAGTGGTTGTATTTTAGGATATTCGCAAAAGTGACCACTTTAGTGCCTTTTTCAAGAAAACCATCTCTTAAGGTATTATCATTATAATCAAAGGTTGATACTACATGTTTTAAGCTAGCATCATCAATTGCCGAAGTAATATTGTCCTGAATAATGTTAATACCATCATTAATATGCGCCATAAAACTATCCTTACGCATATCCAGAGACATGAATTTCTTTTGTGTATCCCTCAATGCCATGCCGGTATTACTTAATTGTAGGATTTTCTTTGGATGCTTAGGCGAAAAACGCAAACAATTACCTCCATCGATAACGTGCTTCCCAAGCCCGAAAGCCATGTCCACAATTCCATCATTTGGATCTTCATCTTCAATTGGATAGAAATTAATAGAACGTGCCACACCGGAAATGTTCGGATAAAACCGATCGCCATATCGCTGACCACAAATTTCTTGCAGCACAATTCCCATTTTTTCTTCTTCGATAACATTTTTTGTTACCGACATATATGCCTTACTATCTTTGAAATACGTTGAAGCATACACCGATTTAATTGCTTCAGCAATCATTTTCAAACTTGAATTGACATGCTCATCGGATGGAATCATGTATGTTGAATAAATACCTGCAAAAGGCTGATAATGGCTATCTTCAAGCAAGCTTGAAGAACGAATTGCAATCGGTTTTTTAACAATCTCAATAAACTTTTTAAGATCATCACAAAGTACATCCGGCAAATCAGCCTGAATAAAACGATTCAATATTTCATCATTTTCTTTATCTCCTAAAGCGACATCTAACAAATCATTTAACTCCAGAAACTCATCAAATATTTCAGTTGTAATAACCAGAGTTCGAGGAATTGTCACCAAGATATCGTCATATTTATCAAATAATTCATTTCGGCTAATCAGATTATCAATAAAGGCAAGTCCACGCGCTTTTCCACCAAGCGAACCATCGCCAATTCGAGTAAATCGCAAATACTCATCATAATTATCAGGATAAAATTTAGCAATAACTCCTCTCCCTTTATTATGGCGATACCAAGCAATTGCATCGTAAATAAACTGTTTTAATTCTTTTGCTGTAGAAAAATCATTAACTGATGCAGACTGCAGGATATTTGCAATTGGGAACAATGCCCTAGCTCTAAGCCACCGGGAAAACTGATTAAAGGCTGCATAATCGAGAATAATATTGTCCGGCAGATCATGAATTTTATCTTGGAGGTTCTTTAAATTCGCAACACGAGTAATTTCCTCATGGGTTTCTGGGTCTTTAAATACAAAATCTCCAAACGCAAAATTCTCCATTACAAAAGCACGCAACTCGTGCAATAATGATTTTGAGTATTTATGAATGAAATCCAAGCCCATTTCCGTTGCTCGCATTTTATTATTATTATTTGATGATTGCAGTAAAACCGGCATCAATGGGTTTTGGTTTCGTATCATTTTTGCCAAATGGAAACCTGCATGTGCATCATTTTTTCCATCCCTATCATATCTAATATCAGAAATTACGCCCAATAAATTGTTCTCATATTTTTCGTACAAATGCCAAGCCTCTTCATATGTAGTAGCAAGCAAGATTTTCGGACGTCCTCGCATGCGAATCATTCTTTGATGTTCATTCAAGCCCTCAGTTGTTGTTTTCTTTGCTTGATTAATAAGTACCTTATAAAGGGTTGGTAAATAAGCAGAATAATAGCGCACCGAGTCTTCCACCAAAATAATGGTTTGCACCCCTACCTCATTTACATCGTATTCGGCATTACGTTTATCCTCAAGTAATTTAATAATTGCCAACAAAATCGCCACATCACCAAGCCAAGAGAATACATAATCAATAAACTTGCTATCCACCTTATCCAAGCGATTTGAAATTTCTCTGAAAAATGGCGTTAACACGACAATCGGGATTGCCGGATGATTCTCTTTTATCAATTTTGACAGATCAAAAGGATCCATATCATCCACACTGAGCATATTGATTACGAGATTGATATTTTCTTGTTTTAGTGTTGCAATTGCTTGTTTTGCCGTTGAAACCTGAATGATTTCCGGCGGATAGCGTAAATTCAAGGATACATACTCGGTAAATAATTGCTCATCAATTCGTCCATCTTCCTCCAAAATAAAAGCATCATAGCTACTGCAAATCAACAGGACTTTATATATCCGTTTACTCATCAGCTTATCGAAAGCCGTTTCAGTAAAATGGAAATTTTGAAAATGGTGATATAAAAAATTTTTCATTAAAATTAGGTTTTATCTCAATACAAAAATATAAGGTTTTTTACCATTCCAACAAAAAGTAAAAGATAATTTCAGATACAGAGACAACTATTTTGAGAATTAAAACGTCATTATAAAAGAAAAGAATCAACATGCTCAATTTGAATCCATATTCTGGTGCCTCGCTAGCATATCATAAATCCTCAGCTTATCAACATAACATAAGCCTGTTGGAACGAGCACGTGAATCCACCTATGTTGATGATATTGAGATAAATAACAGCTCTAACTTTACTGCTAAAAAAGCCATTATTCTGCTGCATTTACATCAAAAAATTAACCTTGATAATTTTAAAATCATAGCATGTAAAACACAGGTTGATGCACAGGTTTATCCGAATGGAATAATACAATTAAACTTTGATGAGTTAAATCTATCCCCTGGCGAAACGTTACATTGTACATACCGTTTTAAGTTAGAAGAGAGTATTGATAAAAATTCACTTATTAAAAAGACTTACTTATTCTTTTTTCAATAACCTGTATTACTGCAAGTTAAAACATGATTTTTTATTTCACAATAAATTCACATGCCTTTGATATGGATTCATTCAGATTTTGTACCTTCGTGGCAAAATTTGAATATGGAAGCACGCGCAAAAATAATAGCATCAATTGGACCTGCATCGACAGATAGAAAAGTATTGAAATCCATGGTAGAAGCCGGAATGAACGTAATACGTTTGAATTTTTCACATGGCGACTATGCAGAACAAGAGTTAAGAATTGATTTAATTCGCAGCATACAAAATGAAATGAATGTAAATTTGGCAATTATTGGAGATTTATCCGGTCCAAAATTACGTTTAGGAATTTTGCCGAAAGAAAAAATCACGATTTCTTCTGGCGATATCGTATGTTTTTACACTGAAGCCATCGATGAGGATGGTTGTCAACATGCATTTGAGGTAAGTTACGAACGATTTGCCGAGGATGTAAATCCGGGAGACCGTATTCTTATCGATGACGGAAAAATCAAACTTGAAGCCATTGAAACAAACGATAAAACAAAGGTTACTGCAAAAGTAATTTACGGTGGTGAAGTCAGTTCGCGAAAAGGCATTAATTTACCCGACAGCATTCTATCGATGCCAAGTTTAACTAACAAAGATAAGCAAGATATTTTATTTGCCATTGAACATAAATTAGATTGGCTTGCCCTCTCGTTTGTTCGAAAGCCAGAGGATATTGTCTGTCTTCGAGAATACATTGAATCATTTTACGGAACTCAAGAAATTATTGCTAAAATTGAAAAACCTGAAGCCGTTCAAAATATTGATCAGATTATTGAAGTATCAGACGGGATTATGGTTGCACGTGGTGATTTAGGAGTTGAAGTTGATTTCAATAAGGTTCCGGTTATTCAAAAGCAAATTGTCTCGAAATGTGTAAACATGGCAAAACCCGTAATTATTGCCACGCAAATGCTCGACTCTATGATATACAATTTCCGACCAACACGAGCTGAAGCCAATGATGTTGCCAATGCTGTAATGGATTTAGCAGATGCTGTTATGTTGAGCGGTGAAACTGCCATTGGGAAGTACCCTGTAGAAAGTGTTAACAGCATGCAGAAAATCATAAATCACACAGAAGATGCTGGCGTACACTTTAATCGTAATCATGCACCACATGACATGAATGAGCAATTCATACCGGATTCAGTTTGTTACAATGCGTTTAAAATGGCTCAGCAGACAGAAGCAAAAGCAATTATTCCGTTTTCATATTCGGGATACACAGCATATCGAATATCCAGTCATCGTCCGAAAGCTGCAATCTATGCCTTTACTTACAACAAACCGTTAATGAAACAATTGCCATTGGTTTGGGGAATCAGCACCTACTATTTTCCGGTATTTAATGACATTAATAAAGCCATTGCATATTCAATTGACATATTAAAAAAGGAAGGGCTTTTAGAACGCGGCGATGTTGTTATTCATGTCGGAAGTATGCCCTTAACAGCCAAAGCAGAAACAAATATGATTAAATTGAGTATAGTAGATTAACTAAACAATGAATCGACAAAGGCTTTTTTATCAAAAAGTTGTAAATGTTCCTTTGCTTCACCGATACCAATATATTTTACGGGAACTTTAAATTGATCTGAGACACCAATGACAACACCACCTTTAGCCGTACCATCAAGTTTGGTTACTGCCAATGCATTGACTTCTGTAGCTTCAGTAAAATGTTTTGCTTGTTCAAATGCATTTTGCCCGGTTGAACCATCGATTACAAGCAGAACTTCATGCGGGGCATCTTCAACAACTTTTTTCATAACTCGTTTAATCTTAGACAATTCGTTCATAAGATTTAGTTTATTATGCAATCTTCCGGCTGTATCAATAATAACTACATCGGCATTTGATTTCACCGCGGAGCTTAAGGTATCAAAAGCAACTGAGGCAGGATCTGACCCCATTTTTTGTTTGACAATCTGAACATCCACACGTTGTGCCCAAATCTCTAACTGTTCTATTGCAGCAGCCCTGAATGTATCGGCTGCACCGATAACAACCGATTTTCCAGCTAATTTGAATTGATAGGCAAGTTTTCCGATAGTAGTCGTTTTCCCAACACCATTTACCCCCACAACCATAATGACATATGGGTTATCAGATTTTGGTAATTCCCAATCTTTAAAATCTGGAGTTGTATTTTCAGCAAGCAAAGCCGTGATTTCATCTCGCAAAATCTGATTCAATTCCGAGGTGCCGAGATATTTATCTCGCTTTACACGTTCTTCAATACGTTCAATAATTTTCACGGTAGTATCTACTCCAACATCAGAAGTAATAAGTACTTCTTCTAAATCATCAAGCACAGAATCATCAATACGACTGCGGCCGGCAACAACTCGTCCGAGCTTTTTAAACACACTTTCCTTCGTGCGCTCAAGCCCTTTGTCAAGATCTTTTTTGCCATTTTTATTAAACACGCCAAATAATGCCATATGCTTAAATGTTTTGTAAGATAAAATAAAAAAGAGCACCACCTCCTAACAGAAGGGTGCTCAAGAATAATATGTTAAAGGTGATTATTTCTTAGCGAAAAAATCTTTCACTTTATCACTATTTACCATGTCTTCTTTAAAAATGTAAGCACCGCTCTTTTTCGAACGTTCCATTTTAATCACTTTTGTGAATTCTTGTGATTTGCCTAATTTTAAACTTGCAACAGTTTTCTTTGCCATAACTCAATATTATTTAATTTCTTTATGTACAGTAACTTTTCTCAGGATAGGATTGTATTTCTTTAATTCCACACGATCCGGAGTGTTTTTTCTGTTCTTTGTTGTAATATATCTTGATGTTCCTGGCATACCAGAATTTTTATGCTCAGTACACTCAAGGATTACTTGAATTCTGTCTCCTTTTGACTTTTTAGCCATAACTTTATCCTCCTTTAATACTTAGTAATATACCCTTTTAGTTTTGCTTCTTTAAGTGCATTTGAAAGTCCCATTTTATTAATATTACGGACACCTTTCGTTGACACGATTAAGCTAACCCAACGATTCTCTTCTTCTAAGAAAAACTTACGTTTTGTAAGGTTTACATTAAAACGACGTTTGGTATGCGCTTTTGAGTGAGAGATGTTATTTCCCACCATCGCTTTTTTTCCAGTTATTTGACAAGTTCTAGCCATTGTTTTAGCTGTTTCAGATTTGGATTGCAAAAGTCGCACTTTTTTTCTTAAGAACAAAACCTTTTTACAAAAATTTATTTGACTTACTCACATTTAACTGTTAATAACCTGATTTTTGATGAGTTTAAATAGCATATGCATCCCTGAATATGCGGCTTTTTCAATGTTAACCCATCGAATACTTCCGAACTGATATTTTTCTACAACTACTTGACTATCATATGCCACTGCAATCCAAACGGTACCAACTGGCTTTAATTTACTCCCCCCATCCGGACCTGCAATTCCTGAAACTGCAATTGAACAATTTGTATTAAATCTATTTTTCACTTCAATTGCCATTTGACGTACCGATTCTTCACTTACGGCTCCATTTTCATTTAAAATTGAATTTGGAACAGATAATAAATTGGCTTTTACCTCATTACTATACGCAATAATTCCACCTTCAAAAACTTCAGAAGCACCAGGTATTGATGTCATCAGGCTACCGATTAATCCGCCGGTGCAACTCTCAGCAACTGAAAGCTTTAGGTTATTTCGTTTCAACAGATCAAATAAGGCATTTTCAAGATTTACTTCCTGTTCGCTGAAAATTAATTCCGGAATTTCTTGTTTTAACGCTTCAACCGCATTATTTACAGTTTGTTTCCACTCGGGAATTGCCGTATCATATACGGATAAACGAATTTTTATTCCTTTAGGAGATGGCAAATAAGCCAATTTTAGATATTTTGGGAGCAGTTCTGCCCAATGATTTAGCTTTTCAGCCAAAAAAGCTTCAGGCATACCATAAGTCATGATGGTTTGATGAAAAACCGGAGAAATATTAAAACGATCTTGTATTCGTGGAAAAACCTCATTTTCCATGGCATGCTTCATTTCAAAAGGCACACCAGGCATGGAAAAGAGATAGCTTCCCTCCTTCTCAAATTCCATAATCGGTGCAGTTCCTAAATGATTTGGAATAACAGTAGAAACTTCAGGAATCATTGCCTGATTGTAATTGTTTTCATTGACTGAATATCCGCGAGATTCAACAAAACCCTTAATTCGATCTAAACTTTCTTGAGACAACACAAGCTTAGTATTGAAATACGAACAAAGACTTTCCTTGGTGATATCATCAGCTGTAGGCCCTAAACCACCGGTCATCAAAACAATATCTGCAATTTCAAATCCGTCATTCAAGGCTTGGTGAATAGCTTGCTCATCGTCTCGTATGCTAATAGTTTTTTCTACAGTAATACCGCGTTGATTAAACATTTGTCCTAACCAAGCAGCATTAGTATCAATGGTTTGCCCGATAAGTATTTCGTCTCCGATTGTAATAATGACAGCTTTCATTTTATTATTGTTTCATTAAAAAACACAGAATGCGCATGTCATACTAAACCGCTAACAAAAAAGTGAAAACGAATTTTATTAGTTTGATTTAAGCATCCTGTTAAAGCAATTATTATGCAAAATTGCTTATTTCACTTCTAATCTTTCTTTAAACGGCAAGAAGGTCATAAAATCGGCATGATGCACCAAATAAGCTTCTGTTGTGCGTTTCACCATGTCTCCTTCGCCAGCATGGGTTGCAATAATATGACAAACCGCAGCCGGAACACCACATGATTCAGCAAGGCTTACCCCTGAAAACGGATGTCGCAGATATTTTCCGTAATTTCCTTGAACAGCGTTTCCGTTTTCATCAAGCACATACTCAAGCAATTTTCCAACATCGGCTAGTATAGCACCAGCAATAAGCACATCCATATCGGCAGTTAATTCTCCTTTAAAGAATGAATTTACTTTTTCACCTGCATCTTTTGCAACATGCACTACTGCACGCTTATGATCCATAAAAGTAACTTTCAAATCCGGGCCACATAAGAGAGTAAACGGTATTCGATTCAAATCATCTGCGGTAAGTACACTTTTTTCAAGCGCTAATGCCCATGTCTTGGTAACTTGTTCACGCAGGGTTTCATCCTTAATCCATTCGAGCTCTGTCCATAATTCCTGAGCAGATTTCATGTAATTTTCCATTATTCTTATTTTTTATTATTATTTTCGATTTTAAAGATAACAAAGTTATGAAATTGTCTGAAATAGAAAAAGCTCTTTTTGTTGTTAATTTATCAATTGTACAACATAATATTCGTCGCATGATACAAAAGGCTGAACGACACAATCTTTTGTTTCGCCCACATGTAAAAACCCACCAATCAAAAGAAGTTGCAGCGATTATGAAAGCTGAAGGCATTCATAAAATTACGGTTTCAAGCATGGATATGTGCTTGAATTTCATTGATATGGGATTTCAAGATATATGCATTGCTATTCCGTTCAATTTAAATGAGATACATCGTTTAAATTCAATTCCTGAAACGATAAAGATTCAAATTTGTTTGGATTCTCATGAAGTTTTCAATGCGTTGGATATCTCATTAACTCGGCAAGTTTATTTTTACATAAAAACCGATGCAGGTTATGGCAGAAGCGGATTACCAACAAACAGATCATCTGATTTCAATCAACTAATACAAGCTGCACAATCCTCAAAACACTTAAATTTCTATGGGCTCTTAGTGCACAACGGACAAATGTATCATGCAAAAAACATAATTGAAATTCACCAACTGCACAATGAAAGTTTAAAACAGCTTATTGATTTAGCAGCGAAATTAACTGATAATGTTTTTCTCAGTATCGGAGACACCCCTGCAATTAGCATCACTGAAAATTTTAAAGGGATACATGAAATTCGACCTGGAAATTTTGTGTATTATGATCTAATGCAGGAGCATCTTGGTGTATGTAAACCCGAAGAAATCGCCGTGCGATTATTTGCTCCTGTGATTGGAAAATACCCTGAACGCAATGAATTAGTGGTACATGCAGGAGCCGTTCATTTATCAAAAGAAGCAATAATAATAAACGAGAAAAACTGTTACGGACAGGTAGTAGCAATACACACAAAGAAAGGCCGTAAAATGTTACCCGAACGACTAAATATAATTCGTTTATCTCAAGAACATGGAATTATTTATGCAGATGCACAAATGCAATCACATATTAATTATGGTGATTTTTTAGAGATTATTCCTGTCCACTCCTGTTTAACTGCAAATTTAATGCTTACAAACACTTTTTACACGAAATAATATCCCCAAACAGGTATAAATACCCGTTAAAAAAAACAGGTATTTATACCCGAATTTCGTATTCATTTATTTGCGACCTTTGTAACAAAGCTTATAATTATGCCGCAAGCAAGTGAGAAACATATCACTATACAATTTCATTTTCATGACAAAAGGATGTCATCAAAAAGAAATATTAGATCAGGCATGATTGCATCTAAACCAAGCTATACAGGCTACGAATTAATTGACAAACAAACTGGAATTCAGCTATTAGAAACTTATGCACGACGCAATGCTTATGATTACAAATTGTATCGTCTTAAAGAAGAACTTCATTTAAAAGTGCCTAGAAATTGTTTACATAAACCTATAATCCAAAATAAGAAAGCGCAATTGCAGGATCATGATTCATCGAACGAAGCATTAAATCAGGAAAATCTATCATTGATTAATTTTATTGGAGATGTGATTTTCAAACCAAAAAAAAATCATGATTCTGCAAGCGCTTCTTCAATTCGTGGATTTATTAAAACATCGAAAGAGCAACGGATTTTTCATTATACAAAGACAGCGATTGACAAACAAGCATATCAATCAGCTAAGTCGGCATTTGATAATTCAGTTCAAAATTCAAAATTCAAATCATCTGGCTGTTTAGGTATAATAACGATTGGGCAAACATCAAAAATCACAGTACATAATAATGCAATTAATCTTACTGATTTTGATTTAACAAGTGAGATACAATTTGCAAAGTCAATTGCTCCCAAAGTTCAGCTCGTTAATTATACAGGGATATCCATTTTATCGGCATTGAAAACCGCAATAACTGATCAAATAAACCGACCTAAACTGTTAATACTCAATTACAGTTGCCCTGTTTTTGAGTTGTCTAAAACAGAATTACAGGAAATAAATTATTGGATTGATATTGCAAAAGCTAGAAACATTTTAATTATTAGCTCCAAAACTGAATCAAATCTTGATATATTGGCAAAAGAATCTTTGGCATATAAGCTGAATAAAACGATAAAAGCAGATATTGAACTCAATACGCAATTGCATTCACATTCTTTTCCTGTAATATATCAAAGAAAG
Organism: Bacteroidota bacterium; assembly: GCA_034658655.1. Taxonomy (GTDB): domain Bacteria; phylum Bacteroidota; class Bacteroidia; order Bacteroidales; family ML635J-15; genus JAQIBY01. Next base: position 24,868 of record JAYEFQ010000112.1, on the reverse strand, counting down.
CCTTATTTGATTCCCCTGAAGCAATTAAATTCTATTATATGGGCATTGCGCCTACTAAACATAGTATCAGAATCAAAACAAACGAATGAACGTATTATATCTTTAACCAGTGAATTTTTAAAACATACAAGCAAGACAAACGAATTACAAGACCTAATTTTACCGTTTATCAATCCGAGTAATGAAACCGATTATTTTGATTGGGTATTTACCCAAATAAATAAAAAAGGAGGTTGTAATGTATAAGTCATTGAATATTTTAAAACAAATTTCAGCAAATTCCGAACATAAAGGAAAAATAAAAGTAAAAAATGACGGGCGTTTTCTAGCACGTTATGAAGTTAACTATTTAATTGGCGAGGTACAGCTCACGCAAATATCTGGTCGAATTTATGAAGGACAACAACAAACTATTTTCATTCCCGGGTTGGCAAAGAACGTACAAATTAAAGTTGAAGAGCTTATTACAGGATTTCCTGAAATTTGGAAAACCATATTTAATTTAGAATATCCCTATGCTGGAAATCGTGGATTTCGTCTATGGGGAAACAGCTTGAATGCTAAGTATGGAACAATAACTACATTAGGAACCGAAAAATCAGTAAATCAAAGTTATGAAAAAACAAAAATGAGAAAATAGAATCCCTGCCAGTGCTAAACCACACATGCTTGATCAGCTCCTAATATGTCCAAAACTGCTCAACACAATGTAAAAGCACAACTCCAGTCACCAATCAGTCGATTGTGAATCCCTCCTTAAGGCAGGGATTTTTTTTATGAATTCAAAAAGTGTTCTGCCCCCATGTCAATTATGCCATTTTTCAAAGCATACATAACTAAGCCTGCAGTATTCTTTGCACCTGTTTTAACTAGTAAGTTGTTTCTGTGACCGTCTATAGTGCGTTTTGAGACACACAATTTGACTGCAATTTCCTGTGCCGTATTTTCTTCACAAATCAGCTTTAGAACTTCATTTTCACGCTCAGAAAGATCAAGCATTTTAGACTTAAGCTCAGGTTTAGGTGATTTATTACTAATTTGTTTTCGCATAATTTCAACTTGTTCTGGCATGAAATAATACGATTTTTGATTCACTTCATGAATTACATTAATCAATGCCTCAGGGCTAATCGATTTAGGAATAAAAGCAGAAACACCACTGCGCATCATAAAACCCATGAAACTTTTCTTGTAATATGAAGAAATGGTAATTACTTTAATATTTGGATATTTTTTTTTCATTTCCAGCGTGGTATCAATTCCATCCTTATCCTTCATTCTCATATCCATCAACACAATATCCGGCTTGATGGTAGTACTTTCTAACTTTTTTAAAAACTCATTTCCTGAATTCGCCGCTATACTAATTTCAATGTCTTTTTCCTGAATTAAAAAATCCTGTAAAAGAGAAACAATTAAATCTTCATCGTCAACAATTGCAAGCTTAATGTTTTTTTCACGCATAATTATTAGTTTAATGGGAAACACATGACAAAGCGACTACCTGTTATACCCCGATTTTGAAATTTGTATATTGCAGACAAACGCTGTGCTCTAATTTCAATATTTTTCATACCGAGTCCATTTTGAGAAAAATTTTCTGGCAACCCATTTCCATCATCATTAATACTGATGGCTATATACCGTTCATTGCATCGAAGCATAATATTTACGGCCTTTGCACTGGCGTATTTGTCAATATTATTAATAACCTCTTTAATAATCCGAAAGAATTGCAATTTCATTTGGTTATCAAATACATCTATTGTTTCACATCCTGACTCATATATGCTAATTTGATGTTTTTTATGAAGTAAAAATGCAGCCTCCTCAGTAAGATCATAAAGACTGGAATGTTTTAACATGGGTGGCATTAAATCATGAGAAATTTGACGAGTTAACTCAATACTTTGGGCTAAAATATCTGGAAGATTTTTATCTTTCACCGTTTTTCCGGTTGTAAGCATTAAATGAACTGCTCTGAGTTTTCCGACAAGATCATCATGTAAGTCAGCGGCAATGCGAGCTCGTTCATTTTCCTGCATATCGATTACAGCATCAGATAAGCTTTTCTGATGTTGCATTTTCATTTGATTTCTTTTAGCTTCTTCTTTTAATAGACGTTTGGTATAAAGTCTAGACATGACAATGATAAAAACCGACAATATCAAAAATATTAAAATGACGATTGCTAAGCCGATTGCGAAATTTTGGGGGTCCTGCCATGTTTCCATATTAAATATCCTAATCCAATGTTAATAGTAATATTAATGAATAATCTAATTATCCAAAAATAAGAAACTAAATCGACATTCTCGCTAATTAAGAAATTTATTGACAATATAAACAACAAGTTAATATTGTACAATACAAAAAACAGCACATTGATAGACAGACGTTTATCACTGACTTTAACTTTTATAAACAGGGCAGATTGAATAAAATAAATTATACTAAAAAGTATAATTATTAAACTAGCGCTGATTGCTCCATAGAAAACATGACCCATAGGATCATTTATTACTTGAATTAAATCTAAAAACACAAAAACAATTCCGATACCCACAAGTCCTATCAGAATATATTGATATTTTCCTCGTAAAAGCATATATCGGAGATATAAGACAGATAGCAATGTCAAATCAACAATAGCACTAAGAGGCATAAACAACAGATTGTCTCCGGCAATAAATAAAGAAGAAAGCTCCATTACCGCAACAGTCCAAAAATAGATAATAATGATTTTTAAATCTCCGGAAACTCGCTTAAAAAACATGACACCAATCAGTGCTATCAGAAAAATAATCCCAATAGCAATTGGTGCCAATAATTTAAAAATCATTTCTATGCTCATACATTTTTTTTTAATAGGGCGGCCTAGGTATCGTTCTATTTATTGGTTTACTTAATACTTTAGCTCCAAATGTAGGCAATGACCATGCTACCAAATCGATATGATAACCAGAATATGAAACATTATTTATATCAGGAAGTAAACCTATAGCGAACATTAACCCATCATAATTACTATTCGTTAATACAGATTTGACATTTGCATAGCTTATTTCAAACGACTCAAATAAGCCATTTTGATGTTTGACTTCTTCTGAGAGGAAATTTTCACGCATAACTTGCCACCTATTATGACGCTTCAATGCTTCTATAACGCTAATATCAGAGCCATCAGTTGTCGCACTTAAAAAATCAACAACATTCACCTGATAATCCGCTTTAAAGGATTTAATTTTCACAGCATCTAACTCATCATTTGTCATTTGACTCCATGCTTTATTGTCCAAACTGTCCGGCACTAAGATAAAAATAATTTCATTGTTTTCAACCCCTACATAAGCAAAAAAATCTGAATTGACATAAGTCGTCATATCTGGTTCATCATTTGCATCCATCAGAAAAAATGTTCCTTTCTCTAATAATGCTTTTACTGTAGCAGCATTACTTTTACTAGACACCTAAGTTGAAATGGCGTTTTCAATACGTTGTACTTTACTCATAAGGCAAAATGTTTAAATTATTAATTTATTGTGGTTAAAATATAAATAAACATTTACAAAAACAAGTTATAACTAGCATTTTAGGTATTAATACCTATGAGAAAATCAGGCAAACTTTTAACCTAAAACCCGGGATATATCTTTGTCAACACATAACAAACAACACTATTTTGACTGAGAAAATTATTAAAACGCAGAACACTTATGAATTTTAATTAATAAATGGTATCACTTGCAGAAAACAATCCCCCGTCCAAATGGTTTTCAAAAAAAAGCAACCCTTCTGGCTTGGTTGCAACCGCTGAGCGTAGAAAAAACAAAAAGCCTATCCGTAAAGACAAGCTTTTTGTAATTTCTTATATTCTTTAAACTCTATTTCAATCCTCTGCGCTCAAGCAATGGCTCTTCGGATGGTTCCTGACCACGGAATTTAATATATTGTTCCATAGCAGGACCTTCACCAACTTCAGCTAAACAATGTTTTCTAAATTTAGAAGCGAGTTCAGGATTAAAAATATCTCCGCTTTCTTTAAACGCATTAAACGCATCTGCGTCAAGCACAGCAGCCCAGATATACACATAATATCCAGCAGAATATCCACCACTAAAAACATGTTGAAAGTAAGTACTTCGATACCGTGGAGCAATTTCAGAAATCAAGCCTATATTATCCATAGATGCTTTTTCAAATGCAAGAACATCATCAACTGTTTCACTGGTTTGGAGGCTATGCCAATCCATATCAAGAATTGAAGCAGCAATATATTCAACGGTAACAAATCCTTGATTAAAATGTCCTGATTTGTTCAGTTTTTCGATTAACTCATCAGGAATAACTTCGCCAGTTTGATAATGTTTAGCATAATGCTTCATTACGTGTGGTTCACCAGCAAAATTCTCCATAAATTGAGAAGGCAATTCCACATAATCTCTTGGAACAACACCAGCTGTACGTTGATATTTTCCGTTAGTAAATAAACCGTGTAGCGCATGACCAAATTCGTGAAACATAGTTGTGGTTTCATCCCAACTTAACAAAGAAGGTGCATCTTCGCTTGGTTTTGGGTAATTCATTACGATAGTAGATAAGGGCTCTATGCGTTTTCCTTCAGCATCGTAACTTGCTGCACGAAAACTGGTACACCAAGCACCACCACGTTTACTGTCACGCACATAATAATCGGCATACAATAATCCGACAAGTGTTCCGTCAGCTTCAGTCACTTTAAACACCTCAACATCGGGATGATAAACTGGTATATCGTCGAGTTTTTCAAAATTAATTCCATACAGTTGATTTGCAACCCAAAACATCCCATCACGAACATTTTCAAGTTTTAAGTAGGGTTTCAATTCATTTTCATCAAGGTTATATTTTTCTTTTCTCAGTTTCTCAGCATAATACCACCAATCCCATGGAGCAAGTTGAAAATCGCCACCTTCTCTGTCAATAATTTGTTGCATATCATACACTTCAGATTTTGCAACTGGTAATGCAGCATCCCATAGTTTCATTAAAAACTTATTCACATTTTCGGGAGTTTTTGCCATGTTCACATCAATGACCAAACCGGCATGTGTAACATAACCAAGCAATTCTGATTTTTCAGCACGTAACTGCACTATTTCTTTGATAATGCCTTTATTATCAAATTCATTATCATTATTACTGCGCATAATGTATCCCATGTAAATTTTCTCACGCAAGTCGCGATTTTCAGCATATTGGAGGAAAGGTGTCATAGATGCTCTGGATAATTGAAAAACCCATTTGCCTTCCATATCCAAATCGGTAGCAGTTGCAGCAGCGCCTTTAATTGCAGATTCCGGTAATCCGGCAAGGTCTGCTTCATTATCAATAACCAAACGGAAATTTTTATTGGTTTCAGCCAATAAATTATTTCCAAAATCTAAACTTAGCATTGAAAGTTTATTGTTAATTTCACGCATACGGTCTTTATCATCTTCATTTAGATTTGCCCCGCTACGTTCAAAGTCCTGATAAATTTTTTCAACAACGCGAATTTGGCTATCGTTTAATTCAGCATCAAATCGATTGTCATAAACCGCTTTCACGCGCTCAAACAATTCAGAATTAAGCATCATATTATTATTATGCTTGGAAATCATAGGAGTTACCTCTTTTGCGATTTCCTGCAATTCGTCACTGTTGTCAGCAGAAGAAATATTGAAAAACACGTTTGAAACCCGAGTAAGCAAATCGCCTGATCGATCGAATGCCAAAATTGTATTTTCAAAAGTTGCTGGCTCTTCGACATTTGCAATTGCCTGAATTTCTTCATTTTGCTGTTTTATTCCCTCTTCAAATGCAGGCAGGTAATGCGCATTTTCAATTTCATCAAAGGAAGGAACACCATAAGGTGTATCATAAATTTGAAAAAATGGATTATCAACTGTGTTGACATCTTCATTTTCACTTTTTTTGTCATTGCAAGAAGCCATAAGTAAAATTACGGGCAAACTCAATAATAAGATTTTCTTCATAAGTGTATTTATTTTTAAAATTAGCATAATATGTTTCGTAGTTTTTCAACCAAAAACAAAAATAAAATCAAAGAATAAATATAATAGTAATTAATGAAGAAACCTAATTAGAGATTTAGTATTAGGTAAATTTTAACATTTAAGAACAGTAATAAACAGGGTTTGAATTATCGAATTAGGCTAACTCTTCCCTGAGCGACATTATCGACTCCTGCAGCATCTTGATATTTTACAAACCACACATATTCTCCGGGTTCGCATAGTTCATCACCTTTAACATAAGATCCATTGTAGGTTCCATCCCAAGAACCTTCTCCGCAAGCATCGCAATTCAAATCATTTTCAAAATCTTTGGTTTCAAAGACAATACCACCGTATCTGTCGTAAATTGTCAAAATATATTCAAATTCATCCACACCATGTCCGCAAAGACGGAAGCAATCATTCACACCATCATTATTTGGAGTAAAAGCTGTGGGAGCAGAAAATGTATATTCATCAAAAACCCGAATTTTTTTATAAGTTGTATCAATGCATCCAAAGCGATTTTCAGCTACCATTTTCACATTATACCATCCAACAGCATCAAACTCATGCCATGGATTTGCATGGCTGTAAAGGGTAGAATCTCCATCACCATAAAACCAATAAATACTATCTGCATCCGAAGACACATTAAAAAACTGAACAACAGGATTTAAAATAGAGGCATGATTTGAACTCACATAAAATTCAGCATCAGGTTTTGGGTCGATTGTGATTAAATCCTCTCTAACACGTGTAACAGAGCAGCCAAAATCAGATGTTACGGTAAGAGCAACATTATACACAGCACTTTCGGTATAGATATGGATAGGAGTTTTATCAAATGAAAACTGACCGTCACCAAAATTCCAGTTATATGACTGTCCAAAATCTGGGGAAAACTCATTAAAATAAAATGTTCCCAGAGGACATGAACGCCGTTTATCTACAGTAAAGCCGATTGGTGGATCTGGCATAATTGTCACATCAAAACTCACCTCAACAGCAGGTGTAGAACAAGCGTCTGTAACTCGTAATGTGTAGGTTTGCGTTTGCTGTGGATAGATTGTAAACGGGGAAGCATGCACTTGTCCTGTATTCAAATTAACAATTTGATATGGACCACCATTTCCGCCTTCAATATCAAGTTCTACAATCAATGGTTCACCATTACAGATGCTATCTTCACTGATTAATAATTCAGAAATTGAAATTTCAGGATACACGTTAACCGTTGAATTAACGATATTAGAACGGCAACCATTCATATCTTCAGCAAAGAAAAAGTAAGATGTTGTTTCTATTGGAGAAACAGTCATTGAATTTGAATATACTGTATCGTTAGTTTCTGGATTCACCCAATAAAAGAAGTATGGGGCTGTTCCTCCTGTAACCTGTGATGTCAAAGTTGCTTCACCACCGATACAAATCTGTCGGTTTCCCACTTGAATAGCAAAAACCGGAGATGGTTGATCAATAGTAAACGGCATTGTTGCAACACATCCGTTAGCATCACTAACGCTCAAATTATGTGTTCCACCGTACCATGTGATGGTATCATTATCCACTCCATTAGGCCAATAGTAAATATATTCAAACCCGGTAGTGGTTGTATCGGGGGGTACTCCTCCACTAACTTCAACCCAAGCAGTCCCATCCATTGCGCCATTGCAAGTAGCCGGCAATGTGTTAATATTAAGAATAATGGTATCCGGTTGTTCGATTGTTATTACTGTATCAAACTCGCATGTGTAAGCATCAGAAACTGTAAAGCTGTAATCACCGGCTATTAGATTATTAATGGATGCAGATGAAGCACCATTGCTCCAAATATAGGAATAAGGCGAGGTATTATTTAAAAATGATGTAGAAATTGCACCATCACTCCCACTGTGGCAATTAACATTTTCAACATCGAGCACTAATTGTGAGCCCATGTATGGTAACTCCTCAAGCGATGCTGTTTCTATTACCTCTGCACCGGTTCCATCGGTAACTGTAACTTCATAATCTCCAGGAGGGACATCAGTAATGTCTTGGCTTGTTGCACCAGTACTCCATTGAAAATCATATGGAGGTGTTCCATCTTGAATAAACAAGCGAATAATACCCGTTTCACCAAAGCATACTTTATCAGTATAGATAAGATAAATATCCAGCATCACATCACGCTGTGATTGCTCCGAGACAAATTCCTTTTCAATAGATGCTATCTGTTGAGCAATACTTTTTTGTCCAACCATCAAGAAAAAAAGCAGGAACGTGAATCCTAATAAAACAATATTTTCTTTTTTCTGCTTTGTCATAGTAACCAATCTAAATTACTTCTTATTTTATTAACGGACAAATTTGTTAAAATATTTGGAAGATATCATACTAAATAATGGAAAATCATCCACAATGTAATGTTCACAATTTTAACGCGCCAGCCTGACGTATCCGTTGTATTCATGCCAGTTGCCAAAATTATCTTTGTATTTTGTAAACCACGTGTATATGGCCGGTTGCAAATAAGTGTCTCCTTTCACCCGTGTTCCGAAATATGTTCCGTCCCACGATCCCTCTCCACATTGATCGCAATCAGCATCTAATTTATAGACATCCGTTTCATACACCATCTCACCCCATCGATTATAAACAGAGAGATAAAACTCATTTGCATCGATGCTATTTCCACACAATCGGAAACAATCATTATCACCATCTCCGTTAGGTGTAAATGCATTAGGTGCCCAAAATGTTGGTTCGTCAATAATTCGAATGAACTTAAAGGCCGTATCGGTACAACCGAAGGAGTTTTCACCAACCATTGTCACGCCATACTCACCTTTAGCACTATAGAAATGCACAGGTTCAGTAACTTGCCAAATTGAAGAATCTCCATCTCCAAAATACCAGAATATACTATCAGCGAATTCAGAAATCCCTGTAAATTGAATTTGTGGATTTAAAATTGTTGCTTCATTTGGTGTTGCATAAAAATCGACATATGGTTTTGGATACACCTCAATCATATTATTAATAGTTTGTCTGTTCTCGCAACCGTATTGATTTTGAATTACAAGGGTAACATCATAAAAACCAGATTCTCTAAAAACATGAGTTGTATTATGTCCATATCCGAAGCGGTTATCGCCAAATGCCCATTGATATGTATTTCCATCGTTTGTATTTAATTCATTGAAAGTAACATTCAATGGCGGGCATCCCTCAATAACATCAGATACAAAATTATTATCAGGAGTTGGCCAAACCGGAATATAGATAGAATCAGTTACAGCTGGGGTTTCACAGTCGTCGATTAAAGTAACATACCACATTTGCGATTCTTGCGGATAAATTGTAAAGGGAGAAGGAATAACCTGTCCATCTTGCAATTGCAAAGTATAAGGACCACCGTTTCCGCCTTCCACATCAACAAACAAACGCACTGGAGCATTTTCGCAAACCGTATCTTGATTTATCGTTACAGAAAGTATCTCTAATGGAGGTTTCACAGTTACACTAAAATCGTGATAGGCTTCGCAGCCATTTTGATCGGTTACTGTGAGATAATAATCGGTATTGATTTCAGGTGAAGCATAAAACACATGATCGAATCCGCTAGTACCATCATCACCTTGCCAAGTGTAGCTATAAGGATCAGAACCACCCATTACTTCTGCTCCAAGCGCTGCGGTTCCGCCGATACAAATTGGAGCAATATAATCAGGAACAAGTTGTATATCCTGAGGGGCATCAACAACCACCTGAGTTTCTTCTCTACAGCCTTTAGCATCAGAGATGGTAAGTGAATACGTTCCTCCAGTAACCTGAATACTATCGTTTGTATCTCCATTTCCCCAGACATATGAATAAGGAGGCGTTCCACCACCTACTTCAACATAAGCCAAGCCATCTTCAATACCGGGGCAAGATGCTGTTTCAGTAAAAGTGTTAAAATATAATGGTGATGGTTCATCAATAAAGAAAACAGTATCGGTATTACAACCAATTTGGTCAACAACTGTCACATCATACAATCCTGAACAAAGGTTTTCCATAATTCGATTATCGGATGCCCATGAGAAATTAAAAGGAGGAATTCCACCGTGGACAGTTAATTCAGCACTACCATCACAGGAAGCGTTACATGAATTATTTTCGGTAATTAAATCAAGCGACATTTCAGGACTTATCGTTAAAGTCATGTTTTGAATTGGCGAAATACAATTGTGAGCATCTTCAACATAAACACTATAGGTAGTAGTTTCTGTTGGTGACATTGCCTGAACTTCTGGTCCAACGACATAATCGCCACCATCGCTCCAATATATTGTATAAGGCATTGTTCCACCTGATGGAGTTGCCATTAAGTTCAAAATTTGTCCTTCACAAATGGCCATATTTTCCGTAAAGGAAATATTTAAAGCATTTGGTTGTGTGATATTAAATGTTTCGGTAACCCAACAATCATTTGCATCATAAACCGTAACATTATAAATTCCTGCTGTAACATCATTCAATTCTGCAGAAGAGGCTCCATTAGACCACACATAGTCGTATGGTGGGGTTCCTCCATCCATAATCATTTGTGCATTTCCCGTAGCATTTCCAAAGCAGTCAACATGATTAAATGTCGTATCGTAAACCAATTCAGTGGGTTGATTAATTGTAAATGGTTCTCCTATTGTACAACCGTTTCCATCGGTTACAGTAATTCCATAATCGCCTGCACATAAATCGCCTGCATAGGGTGTACCGCCTGTCCAAGAATAGGTATAAGGCAGTGTGCCACCGGTTACCGCAATTTCCGCCTCACCATTACAGGAATTAAAACAGGGGTCATCAGACACTGTAAGCACATACTCTAATAGAGATGGTACAAGTACTGTATTTGTTTCAGATACAATATAACCCATTTCATCAACGGTTAAACTAATTTCATGAAAACCAAGTGTTGGATAAGTAATTACATAGGGACCTTGGTCGGTTCCGCTAATAATTGTCGCACCGTCAAAATCCCAATCAAAAATTGCCCAATCGTATGCATCACCAACGAAAGTTATCGTTAATTCATCACCATAACAGAGGGATTCTGAAATGGTAAAATCAGCAGTTGGGATATGATAAAACTCTATTTGCAAGGTATCTGAATTACTACAATCTGGGGGCAAACTTATTTCATGCCAAACTATTTCATAGGTTCCTAATTCATCCACCGTAAAGTTAGTTGCTGAGACTGTTTCATCGTCAAACACTCCAGTTCCAGGGCCACTAACAATCTCCCAATTACCGGTATTTCCACCTGCCATTTCGGCATCTAAAGGCGTATCAAATCCAGCAACGGTAAAATCAGATCCTAAATCAATCTCCGGCGGAGGCACAACCTCAACGGTACTAGTAACTTCAATTGTTTGACAAGGATGTGTCCATTCCAAAGTATAATCTGTGGTTTCATCTGGTGTAACATCAATTGTATATCCAGTGCTATTATCGTATTGCCATTCCCAATCAGCGATTGCTAAATCAACACCAGCAGGAAGATTTAATGTAACTGTAGCAGTTTCTCCTTGGCAAATTGGTCCTGAATTCGACAAAGTAGGCATCCATTCAATTTCATCAATAATATCGATAGTAATTGTCATACTTCCAGCATCACATGGGCAACCATCATCAAAAGTGAAAATAATGGTCTCATTCTCACCGGGGATTGCATCTTCATACACATCAATAAAAAGCGTATCTTCCATTTCTCCTGCTGGGATGGTGAAATTATCGGGAAAATCACTATAATCCACGCCCATTGTTGCTGTACCACTAATATCTAAAGGAATATCAATTGGGCTACCCATTGCACTGGCATCCAAACGGGTAAAAGTAATGTAAGTTTCACAACCTTCATACACCTCGTCTGTAGAATACCATGGATTATATGCCATTGCAGCAAATGAAGCCCCAGAAGTAAATGAACCAGCTTTCAAAAACACACCAGAATCATAAGAACTATCGCCGGCATCACCAATGGCAAGTTTAATGTGATAGGTTTCACATGCTTGTACATCAGCAGTTGCTGTTAAAGGAATGGTTGCTCCATCAAATTCAATATCATCATTATAAGCCTGTCCTGAAGCTGTATTAAAGTCTGTTGATCCCACATAATATGCTGCATTATTGTAAGTATCATCAATGGTTACTGGGTCTCCGTTGGGCAATAAAGCAATATTTATGGCATTATTTGAATAAGGTCCACTAATGCCAGGTCCAGATAAGAAAAAACCAAACACATCATTGAAACTTGAATTTGCCCATTCGTGAAATTCTTCTGATCCAAAGATAAAATCAAAAACTAACTCATCTGTTGCGGGAATAAAATCAAACTCAAGTACTGCTGCATCATTTATTGTATAAGAAGGAAGCAAATCAGCTAAATCAGAATCACTTCCGCCAGAGGTAGAACTTCCTGTTGAAGTTGACACATCAGGTCCCTCAGCCTCCACCACATCACCCGTTGACAAGATAACTCCCTCATCGAAACCTGAAGTTCCAACATTCCCTGTAAAATACCCTATACTAATTGGGTCACCATTATATGTGACATTAAAAGCCTGCAAACAACCAGTAACCAAAATATCTTCAACCAACTCCTGAGGCGTATATGTACCAGATTCTACATTAATTGCTTTGGGTAAAAGCAGAGGATCACGTTTTTCCAACCCAATTTGCACAGTATTTCCTGAAGATGGTTGAGAAAACCACAAACGCACAATGACTTCCTGACCTGCAGTGGCTTCAATCTGATTAATATCAAAACTACCCGGCGATGAATTCAAGTGAGTCATATCGACCACTGTTAATTGCAAACCTTGCTCAACATAAGCGGCCATACCGGCTGTCATGTTATCAGGAAATTGAATTACAGCAGCAACATCATTTGTCTCCGGCATCACAAATCTAAAATAATAATTTTGATTATGATATGCCCTCATTCCGTCAGGATTTACCAACTCAGTGTTAGTGAGCGGATTTAAATAAAAGGTTTTAAATGTAGCATGGTCACTTGGCTTGATAGTTGTTGCTTCATAAGGATTTGTGCTTAATTCAATCACTTGAGCTGATAAACCAAATCCCGCGAACAAAAATAGAAATACACTTAAAGCTATATTTTTCATTTTACCTGTAATTTCATTATGTGCTAAACAGACGACAAAACCCACTATAAGTTGCCTCTCTGTTGTCAAAAATACAAAAAAGATTAAGATTTTTGGCAAATATTTGAAACAAAAGATTAAAATAAGTTTTTTTAGATATTTTCACACCAATATATATCTTAATTTTCACAAGATAAGGTAGGTAAAATATTTGTGAATATTACGAAAGAAATGACTGCAAATTCATAAATTTTCACTATTTTTGGAACTCGAAAAATGAAATATTTTTAAATAGTTAACTATCAAATTATTAACAAATAAAAGTAACAAACACATGGCAAACGTAAAACGTGTTTACACCTTTGGAAACAAAGAAGCAGAAGGACGCACTGACATGAAAAACCTCTTAGGAGGAAAAGGCGCAAATCTAGCAGAAATGAATTTGGTCGGCGTCCCGGTACCTCCGGGATTTACAATTACGACCGATGTATGTACTGAATACAATGAGATCGGAAGAGAAAAAGTAATTGATCTTTTGACAGAAGAGGTAAAACAGTCGGTAAAATCTCTTGAAGATATTATGGGAACTAAATTTGGAAGCAATGAAAACCCCTTGCTCCTTTCAGTACGCTCCGGTGCACGTGTTTCTATGCCCGGTATGATGGATACTGTTCTAAATCTCGGTTTAAATGATGATGCAGTTGAAGGATTAATTAAAAAAACCAACAATCCTCGTTTTGCATGGGATTCTTATCGTCGTTTTATTCAAATGTACGGTGATGTCGTTATGGGAATGAAACCCGCATCAAAAGAAGAGATTGATCCTTTTGAGCTTATCATTGAAGCAGTTAAAGAAGAGAAAAATGTTGATTTAGACACTCAACTTGAAGTTGAAGATCTAAAAGAAATGGTTGCACGCTTCAAAAAAGCTGTAAAAGAAAATACAGGAATAGAATTCCCAAGTGATCCTTGGGAACAATTATGGGGTTCAGTAATGGCTGTATTCGATTCTTGGAACAACGACCGTGCTATATATTATCGTAACATGAACCGTATTCCTCACGAATGGGGAACTGCTATTAACGTACAAGCAATGGTATTTGGTAACATGGGTGAAAACTCAGCGACAGGAGTTGCTTTTACCCGTGACGCTGGTACTGGAGAAAATATTTTCAACGGTGAATATCTGATTAACGCACAAGGTGAAGATGTGGTTGCCGGCGTACGTACACCACAAGAAATTACACTTGAAGGCTCGAAACGTTGGGCTAAACTCGCAGATGTATCAGAAGAAGATCGCAAAGCGAAATTTCCTTCTTTGGAAGAAACCATGCCAAAACTTTACCAAGAACTTTTTGACATTCAAAAAAAGCTGGAACTACATTACCGTGATATGCAGGATCTTGAGTTTACCATCCAAGATGGAAAACTTTGGTTACTACAAACCCGTAATGGAAAACGTACCGGTGCTGCCATGGTGAAAATGGCAGGTGACATGCTTCGCGAAGGCATGATTGATGAAAAAGAAGCATTATTAAGAGTTGAGCCAAACAAACTTGATGAACTTTTGCACCCCGTTTTTGATACAAATGCATTGACCGAAGCAAAAACAAAGGCAAAAGGCTTACCAGCTTCGCCAGGTGCTGCAACAGGACAAATTATTTTCTTTGCTGATGAAGCAGATAAATACGAACAATCTATGCTCGTTCGTATCGAAACTTCTCCTGAAGATCTCGAAGGAATGAACATTGCTCGTGGCATTCTTACCGCTCGTGGTGGAATGACTTCTCACGCTGCTGTTGTTGCTCGCGGAATGGGAAAATGCTGCGTGTCTGGAGCAGGAACCATTAAAATTAATTATAAAGAACGCACGCTCCTTATGGATGGCAAAACCTATAAAGAAGGAGACTGGATTTCACTAAATGGCTCTACAGGTGAAGTTTATGACGGTCAAATTGCGACCCAAAAACCTAAACTCAGCGGAGATTTTGAAGAACTAATGACACTCGCTGATAAATTCACAAAAATGAATGTTCGCACCAATGCTGATTCTCCTAAAGATGCAAAAATTGCACGTGAATTTGGTGCACAGGGAATTGGACTTTGCCGTACTGAGCATATGTTCTTCGAGGGAGAAAGGATTAAAGCCGTTCGCGAAATGATTCTCTCAGATGATGAAGCAGGTCGCCGTAAAGCACTCGCAAAAATTTTACCATATCAACGTAAAGATTTCGAAGGCATTTTTGAAGCCATGAAAGATCTTCCTGTAACTGTTCGTTTGCTTGATCCACCACTACACGAATTTGTTCCTCATGAAGATGCCAACCAAAAAGACATGGCTAATGAAATGGGAATTTCTGTAGAAGAAGTTAAAGCAAAAGTTGAAGAACTCAGCGAATTTAATCCGATGCTCGGACATCGTGGTTGCCGCCTTGGAAACACATATCCTGAAATTACAGAAATGCAGGCTCGTGCAATTATTGAAGCTGCACTAAACTTGAAAGCCAAAGGCATTACTGCAATTCCTGAAATTATGATTCCATTAACCGGAACCCTTGCTGAAATGAAAATGCAGGAAAAAATAGTGAGAAACACAATCAAAACTATTTTCGAAGAGAAAAACGATAGCATCGAATATCTCGTAGGAACAATGATTGAAGTACCTCGCGCTGCATTAACTGCTGATGAGATTGCTCAATCTGCTGAATTTTTCTCATTCGGGACCAATGACTTAACTCAGATGACTTTCGGTTATAGCCGTGACGATGCAGGAAAATTCCTTCCTGTTTACCTGAAAAAAGGCATCCTAAAAGACGATCCTTTCCAAGTATTGGATCAAACAGGTGTTGGTCAATTAGTGAAAATGGGAACCGAAAAAGGTCGCCAAACCAATCCAAAATTAAAAGTTGGTATTTGTGGAGAACACGGTGGAGAACCTTCATCCGTAGAATTCTGTCACAATGTTGGAATGAACTATGTATCATGTTCACCTTACAGAGTCCCGATTGCTCGACTTGCAGCAGCACAAGCTAATGTAAAATAATTTACATTGAAAATATAATACTAAAGTAAGGGTGAGGGGATGCGATTAATCGCATCCCCTCACGGTTGATAAGAAACCATTAAAGGCGAACCAATTTATCCACTTCAGATCCAAAAGCATTCTGGTGAGTAGCCATAAGCAAACTCATCTCAGGATAAGTGCATTTAATATTACGAAAAACATCAAATGCATTTTCAATACTAATACCTGCAGTCGGTTCATCAACAATTAAAAATTTCGGTTTTTTGAGCAAAGCCTGAGCCAACAATAATTTTTTACGCTGTCCGCCACTCAGAGTTTCTCCATTCTCACCAAGCCAAGTATCTAAACCATTCTGAAGTGCCAAATACCAGCTTGTTAAATCAACTGTTTTGAGTACCGGCACAATTTCTTCATCATGGTATCCCTCAAAATTCTCGCGCAAAGTTCCAGTTAGCAAATACGCTTTCTGTGTAACATAAATACATTCAGGAATAGGCAAATGCGAAATCTCTGTATCATCGTTCCAAATTAAACTGCCCTGATGTCGGTATTCCGGATAAAACAGACTGTTCAAAATGGTTGTTTTCCCTTTTCCGGTTTCTCCGTAAAGCGCAACCCACTCCCCTTTTTTAATTTCTAAGCGTATTGAATTTGTAATGACAGAGGTTTCAGGAATTTTCCCACTAATATCATTCAATATTAATCGTTTAAAGGTTGAATTTACTCTCACATTTTCTTGCGTTGCATCTTCCTGTTGGATAATCGTATTGATATCTTTAATTTGATGCGCAACCGAACTTTTCTCAGACTTCCCTGAGAAAAGCATTTCAGACAATTCGGCTTGTGCCATTATTCCAAAAAATATGCCGATTGCCAAAGGCGCACTGATATCGTAATTATTTGAGTTCCAAAGAATAAAAATAGCAATGCAAGAAAAACCAAATCCAATAATCATTTGCAAAGCGAATGAATTAATTTGCAATTTACTTTCCAATTGTTCGATTTGCGTCATGCTATTTTTCTGCTGATTAATGGCTTTTTCTTCTAAATTATACTTTACAATTTCGATTCTGCCTCTAAAACTCTGAATGAGCGCCTGATTATTTGCTTCGCGTTGCAATTTCAGTTTTGCATAAAGTTTTCGATTTTTGAAAAGGATATATTGCGGAATAACAAACAGAAGCACAGCCGATGAAATCAAAAACTCAAGAGCAATTTCTGTAGAAAACACATTTAGAAAAAAGAAATATATAACAAGTGAAACAATCAATGCAGAAAAGGGCAAAAACCAAAGTAAAATATGGTTCAAGATTAAATCGATGCCATACGTACTGTTTTCTAAAATTGACGAGTTATTATTGACTTGTTTTTTAAAATAAGGAAATCGTGCTACCGCATGGAAAATTTTCAACTGCAAACTTCGTTGCGCATCTAATGTAGTTTTATGATTTTCGAGACGCTCAAAATATCTCGTAGCTGTCCGTAACAAAGCCAATAAACGAATAATTGCAGAGGGCATTAGATAAGAGAACAAGGCATTTGCCGTAATAAAAGCCAAACTACAAGATGCAAGAAACCATCCTGAAATTGCAGGAAGTGCAATAAAAGCAATTGTCCAGATAAGGAGAAGGAAAACACCTTTCAGCCATCTCCCTGCAAAGGGCTTAATAATATGTCGAAAAATAAAATTATTCATACTCCATTTGTTCTCCCCAATTTAAATTGAGTATTTCAGTCGCAATTTCTTCAAATTTCACTTCGTGTGATGCAAGCACAACCAGCTTATCTTCAGCCAATTGTTTAATCTCTTTTAGAATAATTTCAACCGTTTCGCTGTCTAGGTTTGCAGTGGGTTCGTCTAAAATAGCTATTGGCTTTGGATACAACATCATACGGGCAAGTGTTACCAATTGCTTTTCACCACCGGAAAGTTGCTTTCCGTTATGACTCAATTCGGTTTGCCAGCCAGCATCTTTTTTCGCCAAAAGCTTATCTAAAAAAACTGGAGTTTGGCTTTCAGTTTTCTTATCGAGAAATACATTGTACCGCAAGCTTCCATCGAAAATAAACGGAAACTGATTCATATAAGACGAATTTGTCTTAAGCCATTCAGACGACCATTGATTACTGTTTCTGTTAACAGAGATACGCCCCTCTTCAAGCATCAAATTCCCCGATAAAATTTTCAACAAAGTTGATTTTCCTGATCCTGATATGCCTTTCACCAACACTAAACCTTTCCTTGGAAACATCAATTCAATATCGTGTAAAACTTTCACCATCGTATCCGGATAAGCAAAACTCAAATTATTGATTTCAATGCTTTTTAAAGGGATATTTTCATCCGTAAAGAGTGCTTTCTCCTGTTCGTTTAACATGGGCATCAATAGCTTAGCAGATGCTAATGCTTTATTTCTATCGTGATATGCACTCACAAATTTCCGCAAATAGAAGAAAAAATATGGTGACAAAATGAGCAGAAACAGCGCAATATGAAAATCGTAACCTTTGCCGTAATTGCTTCCTGGGATGATTCCGAGAAGACTCATTCCGAGATAAATCGCAACGCCTGCAATGGCAATAGACACAAACAATTCTAAGAGTGCTGAAGATAAAATGGCGATTCGCATAACATTGGTTGTTGCGCTATTCAATGCCTTGCTTTTTTGAGATAAAAAGCTAGATTGTGCTGTAAAATTATTAAGATTTACAATTTCTGCAATAGTATGTAAGCGATTGTAAAACACCGCAGAATATTTCATGAACAAATTAATGTGTTTTTTATGAAGCGATGTAGCACCAACACCAATCATTTTCATCAATAAAGGAATCACAAGAATGGAGATAAGCAGGATTAATCCGACCCAAAACTCCAGCCAAAAACTAAGGGTTAACAAGAGCAAACCAACAACAACCGAAGCAATGGCATAGGGAATAAAAAATGAAAAAAATGGTTTCAAATCGTCGCTAACTCTACTTACAAGCAAAGCACTTGAAACGGAGTCAGATTGACTGTTATTAAGCAATTTAGGATAAAGCTTCGTTTTGATTTCAGAAACGATATAATTTCCGGCACGATAATTTATTATGGATGAGAAATGGGCAAAAATGTACCTGCCTGCCAAAAATCCGGATGCGTACAATAAATTTTCGTGAAAAATCTGATTTTGATTAAGCCATATTGCAGCGAAATCTGATAAGTACCAACTGAAAACGACAAAACATCCGGCACTTAAAAGGGTAAACAAAGAGGCAAAACCGTATGCCCATTTTGCTTGGCGCATCCACTGAATCAGCCATTGAGATGTATTTTCTTCTTTTCTCATTAATTAATTATATCTATTAATACCTTCGTAGGTTTTATTTAGCTAAAGTAATTATTTTTATTTTTCTGATGCTGAGTACTTGTAACAAGTACTGACTGGCAAGTTGTGTGAAATGTTTTTAAATGCGCATTCCAATATCAATTCCTTTAATTCGACGATACAAATCGGTTGCATAATTATCGGTCATTCCTGAGATGTAATCCATTACTCCCATCACGCGCTCATAGTGAGTTTCTCCGTCATAATTAAAGTTTTTTGGCAATAATAGCAATGATTTTTCATCAAACCCGTCCCTTTTATCTTTCGGTTTGAGTAAAGGCGGCACAAAATGATTCAATAGCTCATACATTACATTGTATCCGGCATTTTCTATTTCCAGTACAGAGCGATGATTATAAATATATTTCACCGAGAAATCTGCAATTGCTTGCAATGCTCTATTTTCATTTTTTATGATATCATACAGTGGATTTTGCAATTTTCCGGACATTATTTCATCAAAATACAATTTATATTTGGCAACCACTTCATTTAATAAACTATTGATAGCAATTGCGCGTAAATAGGTTATTTTCTCATTTTTATCATCTGTTTTCTCTAATTTTCTACGGATAAGCGGTAAATTATTGTCTCCGGTATGTTCTACCACAGAAAACAACAAGTCGAAACACCGCTGATGTTCAATAATTCCCAGTCGATGCGCATCCTCAAAATCAATAATGTTGTAACAAATATCGTCAGCAGCTTCAACTAACCACACAAATGGATGTCTGAAATACCGTAAGGGATTTGCAGTATCCTGTACCATTTCAGTATCAGCGGCAATTCGTTGAAAACCATGTTTTTCTGATTGAAAAAAGCCGAATTTTTTACGATGTATTTGTTTTTTATCGCTGCCAATTGATTCGCAAGGATATTTTGCGATTGCAGATAATGTTGAATTAGTGAGCCGTAACCCGCCTTCAATTTTCCCTTTCTGAGAATGTGTAAGCACACGGATAGCATTTGCATTTCCTTCAAATCGCACGAAATCATCCCATTCTGCTTCCGAAAAATATGGTTTTAAGTCTGATTTATTTTTCTGAAAGAAGGCAGACATTGCATCCTCACCAGAATGCCCGAAAGCCGGATTTCCGATATCATGACAAAGACAAGCCGATGCAATAACGCTTTCCAGCCCGAATTGATAAAATTCTTTTGCGCAGGCATTTAAGTCAGACTGATAAGACTCAAATATATATTGTCCGAGCATCGCACCCAAAGAACGTCCCACAGAAGACACTTCAAGTGAGTGAGTTAATCGATTATGGACAAAGACAGAGCCAGGCAAAGGAAAAACCTGAGTTTTATTTTGCAAACGACGAAAGGCAGATGAGAAAATTACTCTGTCATAATCCTTTTGATATGCTGTTCGCTGCTGGTCAACTCTTGAGTCAAATTGTTTTCCAAATCGGCTTTCTGAGAATATTTTATTTAAATCCATCATATTGCAAAGATAAACAAACAATAATAAGAAATCACAAACTTATTAGTTTGAGGTTAGATCCGCCGGGGGGCTGCATGTCCGACTGCTAACGGAGACAAGGGTTTGAGTCCCCGACATGCGTCGGGATTGCTTCGTGTTACATTTTTCAGTTCGCTAACTCCTGACACCTGTTTAGTAGTCCCGACGGGAATCGAACCCATATCTACGGTTTAGGAAACCGCTATTCTATCCGTTGAACTACGGGACCATTTTTGTAATGCAAATTTAATGTTTTTTTAGTGCTATCAAAGCGTAATTTTTATTGAGATAAACTGATAAAATATCTTACATTTTTGTACGTTTGAACAAAATAAATAAAATTATGAAAGAAAAAATTTTCCAAGGCGAGTTTTGGATGAATTTTGCGAACCGACTTTTAGATTGGGTTTTACAAAACGGATTATCAATTGTTGTCATTATTTTGGTAATATTCATTGGTTTCAGGCTGCTAAAATTTTTCACAAAACGACTTAAAGATATAGTCATTAAACGCTCACTCAGAAAACAGGAAGTTGAAAATCTCGAGATCGAAAAACGTGCAAATACCTTAATCGGGATACTGAATTCAGTCCTTAAAGCAATCATTTGGCTAATTGCCATCATGATTTTATTAAGCAAATTCGGTGTGGACATTGGTCCTATTCTAGCATCTGCAGGGATTTTAGGACTAGCAGTAGGATTTGGTGCTCAGGAATTAGTGCGTGATGTCATTTCCGGATTTTTCATATTGCTCGAAGATCAAGTGCGCACCGGCGATATTGCTATCATTAACGGAACAGCCGGCAAGGTGGAAGAAATTGCTTTACGGACAATTACATTACGTGATTTGGCTGGAGTTGTTCACATTACCCAAAATGGTAAAATTGATTCCTTATCCAATATGACAAAAGAATGGTCAGCTATTGTTCTGGAAATTGGCGTTGCCTATAAAGAGGATATTGAAAATGTTTCAAAGATTATGGTAGCTGTGGCAGAAGATTTAAGAAACGATTCAGAATATGGCGATAAAATACTCGAACCTATTAATATTTTCGGTTTAGACAAATTCGCCGATTCTGCCTTAGTTATAAAAGCTAGAATTATCACAAAACCTGCGGAACAGTGGTCTGTGGGAAGAGCTTATCGAGCCCGGTTGAAAAAAGCATTTGATGCGCA
Organism: Bacteroidota bacterium; assembly: GCA_034658655.1. GTDB lineage: Bacteria > Bacteroidota > Bacteroidia > Bacteroidales > ML635J-15 > JAQIBY01. Next base: position 2,666 of record JAYEFQ010000112.1, on the reverse strand, counting down.
AAATATTGAAATTCCATTCCCACATACTACGCTGTACTGGGGTGAAGAAATTAAACCATTGGATATCAATTTAGATAAAAACTTGAAGTAAAAAGCAACAAAAGACAAGTCACAAATAACAAATAAGCACCAAATTTCAAACAGTTACTCTGTGCTAAACTGATAGCAGATTTCACTTCGGCTAGCTCTGCGCATCGCTCAGTCACTCCACTTTGTTACGCCTCATCGATTTTTATTCTGGGTGACTATTTACAATCTCCAAACCAAGAATTCTATCGGCACCAAGTCGTAAATCGCGGTAATAAACAAGAATAATATAATCATTTTCGGTTTCCCAATGTGAGCCTTCAAATCGCATATGATCCACTTTCCCATTTCGTTTTTGCACATAGCGATACGAATACGCACCTTGCTTTAAGAAAAGTTCTTTTTCATACATTTGAGTTTCAGTATTGTAAAGCATTTTATTGCTTTCATCGCAGCGCCAATTTGTTAGTTCGCCATAAATATGCACTGAACCGCCGGTTTGTTCAAGCCGTGCCGGGACACGAAAAAACACATGTACATAATCTGCATCAGTTTTCGACTCCCAGCCAGCCCTATTTGAAATCACAAAGCGTCCGTTAAAATCCTGTCGATCCAGATATTGCAAAAACTGATTATTTTTATCAGGATGCAGGGTAATGAAGTAATCTGGATTATCGAAATCAATTTTCGCCATTTTATCATTAGTAAATTTCAGATTCCGCATATTCAAGATACGATACTCATTACTTGCTTTAAACACAGCTTGGTCGTCGCGATGAAAAACAACTTCATCATTTTGAATAAAATCAGGTTCTAAATTACATTGCATACCGTCCCATTGATTATTTTGCATCACACAAACATTGATTTCATTAAACACATCATGAAACTGCATACTATTGGTATTCAAAGACAAACGAACATCGTGTCCTAAGGTTTTATATAAACCCATAACCGGCTGTCGCACTTCGGCATCAATTGCAATATCTTGATTAACCACAAAAAACCGCCGTGACAGAATTGGGCTCTCAGGATATTCCGTATCATAAACCAAAACCACATAATTTCCTGATGTCAGAAATTCAATATCATCATTGGGTAAAATAAGTTCATAATGTGTGTATGGAATCATTGTGTTCATTGACATTTCGTAATCTTCCAAAGGATTTCGCTCGAAACCATCCATATAATCCGAAAAGAAAAGATTACTTTTTGTCCAGTCCTGATTGCAATGCACAATCTGATAATCAAAATTACGAGGCTCATCGCGCAGATCATCAAAACTAAGTATCAATTTAATATTTGAATGCATCTCATAATATGGCCAGCTTAGCTCCCACTCGCTATGATGCATACGAACGGTTTTAATATCATCATCATAAATCATATTATCAAAAACCGCATTTTCTTCGGCTGTCAACGAAAGAATCACTACATTTGCTATTAAAAGCGTAATTATTTTTTTTATCATAATTGGCATTATCCTTGTTTGACAAAATTAACAAAACTATGCAAGCCATGAAATACAGATTTTTTACTTTAACACTATTTAGCGTTTTATTGCTCTGCGCCAACGTTTCGGTGCAAGCACAATCAGCGAAAAAAATAACTAACAAGAAACATGCCGGTTATGAAAAAATCGCAGGAACGCAGCTCTATATAGTTCCTCCGGAAAACTACACTGAGTCAAATCGCTTTAACGGATATGAAAATATCCTTGCCGGAAGCTCAATTATGTACTTTAAAGTCCCCGGGAATGTGAATAAAAACATGGTAGCTTTTAAGCGCAATAAAGACATTCAAAAAGGGATGGTTGTTGCCAAAGAGGAAATGTTTACAATTAATGGTTTTGATGCGCTATTACAATCTGGGGTACAATTTGCCCACGGAAAAACTTATATGCGCTATGTTTTTGTGATTGGAGATATGAAAAACACCTATGTCATTAATGCGTCGTGGTTTAAGGATGCAGATTTTGAAAAAGAAGCAAAACGCATACGAAACGCGCTACTTGGCGTAATCTTCGTACCTGAAGAAGATGAAGCAATTTCGGAAGCCTTCGATTTTTCTGTTGATTTTTCAGCATGTAACTTAAAACCCGGAAATATTTTAATGAATTCTCTCGTTTACACGGATGACGGTCAAATTCCAAGTCAAACTGAGGCCAAAACCGCATTCATGATTAACGAAAGTAAAGTCCCAGTAGGTGAAACACATGAAAACTACCTTAAAAAAGTCATTGGATCATATCCGATAGATTATAGCGACAAACAAGACTTAACGCCAAAACCAATTGAAGTTGACGGATTTACTGGACTGGAATTTTTTGCGGTGGGACAGAATAATAAACTCAACAAAGCAGAATTAATATACATTGCTGTTTTATTTGATGGAACCACAGTGTATCAACTAACTGGAACAAGCTTGAAACAATTCGAAGACCGGCTACCATGTTTTCAAAAAATGGCGCGGAGTTTTAAACGAAAGGAATAGCATTGCAAGAAGTGATGTTCCTCTATAAACATGCCCTGCTCTGTGCCTCTTGTGGTTGTGAAAGGATAACCACCGTGTGTCCTCCCAGTTACTGCCTTCCGATTAACCGTAAACCGTCGGCTTAACCACCACTTAATACCCATTTA
>JAYEFQ010000111.1:0-2443 GCA_034658655.1 Bacteroidota bacterium | reverse complement strand
TAAATTATTTTTGTTTTGTTTTTCTTCACAAAATTCTTGCATAGCCATAGCTACGGAATAATTTTTTGAATAAAAACAGGGCGAAAAGAAATGTTTTATTTTCAGTATCTTGATGGCGGTTTAGTATCAAAACCCCGACATAAATGTCGAGGTTAATCGGTTTTATATGAATAAGACGAGTATAAAAAGTAGAAAAACGTAAGTTGCTGATAGTAAGTAGTTTAATACAAAGTCAAATGTAATTATAAGTGATTGATATTCAGTGGTATAACTTTATGAACTTTCAACTTTAAAACTTTTTAAACTGGATTCATTATTATATCTTTGTAAATATGAAAATCCGAAAACTCACAAACAATGAAATCGTCATGCTGGTTATGCTGATGATAGTAATTGTTCTCTTTATCCTTTCATGGGATAGAATTGTGTTAAAGTTATCGGCTTTAATTGAATTATATACTTAAATCTTGATTTTATGAAGCGTGCTGATGTAATTGTAATTTTTGCTGTGATTCTATTTTTTCTGCCATTTTTTCTTTTCGATGCAGTCTATGATTTTTATACTGAGTTTAATAAAAATCATGGCTTAATTATGAGCTTTATCAAATTTGCAATTTTGGCAACATTCGGCGAAGTGTTGGGTTTACGCATTAAAAAAGGAGTATATAATGAAAAAGGCTTTGGTTTAATTCCTCGAGCAATTGTTTGGGGATTTATTGGAGTCGTAATAAAAATTGCATTTATTGTTTTTATAACAGGAACGATTGCTTTTCTTTCTTATGCCGGGATGGACAGCGTTGCAGCAACTTACGCAGCCGGTTTTTCTGTAGAGAAACTGTTGATTGCATTTAGTATTTCAGTATTTATGAATCTGATTTTTGCACCCGTTTTTATGACATTTCATAAAATTACGGACACACATATCCTTAATAACGGAGGGACAATTCGAGGATTTCTTCGTCCTTTAAAAATGGGTGATATTATGGCAAAGCTTAATTGGACAGTACAATATAATTTTGTATTTAAAAAAACCATCCCGTTTTTTTGGATTCCCATGCATACCATAACATTTTTATTGCCTTCAGAATGGCAAGTTTTGTTTGCTGCAATTTTAGGAATTGCGTTGGGAGTGCTCTTGTCTATTGCAAGTATCATGGGAAATAAAGCATAGTTATGAGAATTATTGCAGACAGCGGATCAACAAAAACGAATTGGCACGTACTTCATCCCGATGGAAAAACCGAAAGCTTTGAAACCATCGGATTGAATCCTTTTATCGTGCGTACAGGGCAGGTGTATAAAGAGATAAAGAGTAGGTTTCCAAAACACTTAAAAGCCTTGCGAGTTCGTGAAATTTACTTTTATGGTGCTGGATGTTCTGCACAGTCACAAAAAGATAAGATTTTTGCCGGATTGGAGCGGTATTTTCCTGCTACAATTATTCATATTCACCACGATTTGCTAGCTGCCGCAAGGGCTTTGTGGGGGAAAGGGTACGGATTAATTGCAATTATAGGCACTGGCTCAAGTACGGCACTATACGATGGTGAAAAAGTGAGCGATCAAATTCCTTCACTCGGATACATTTTGGGCGATGAAGGTAGTGGGGCATATATAGGTAAATTATTGCTAAAAGCTTATCTCGAAAATGAATTGCCGGTTCCTTTGGAAAAGAAATTTTATAAATATCATCATCAGGATTTGCATGAAATTCTCGAAAATATCTATTCTCGTGATTATCCAAACCGCTTTATGGGTGAGTTTACACATTTCATTAAGGAAAACATTGATAATTCTGCTCTTGAAGCACTAGTCAGGTCTGCTTTTGATGCATTTTTCCGTAAACAAATCCTGAAATATCAGAATCACAACAATTATAAATTGCGTTGTCTCGGATCGGTGGCTTATCATTTTCAGGAAATACTGATGGCTTCTGCTGATGCCCATGGTGTGGAGCTGGTAGAGATTCTTCAGGATCCGTTGCCTCGTTTGATTGAATACCATAATAACTATCTTGAGATATAATCAACGCATGTATGTTGATAACTCATGCAGTTTTCAATGGCAATAAATTTAAGAACTCAGTACTTTTGGGTAAAATGTTCCAAGTATGAAAAATAGCATCCTCTTATTGATTTTTAGCCTTGTTGCAACAATTTCATTTGCACAGGAATCTTATACTACCGAGCAATATATAGAAACTTATGCTGATTGGGCTGTTGAGGAAATGCAGCATTCTGGCGTTCCGGCATGCATTACGCTTGGACAAGGGATTCTGGAGTCAGGCTCTGGAAATTCAAGGCTTGCACGAGAGGCAAATAATCATTTTGGAATAAAATGTCATTCAGATTGGACAGGTGAAAAAGTTTATCATGACGATGACGCCTCACAAGAGTGCTTTCGGAAATATAAATCTGCATATGAATCATTTAATGATCATTCT
>JAYEFQ010000110.1:0-2474 GCA_034658655.1 Bacteroidota bacterium | reverse complement strand
CTGTCATGTTTTTTGACCGGCAAGTTGAAGAAGATAAAGACAAATTCACAATTATTGAAGGCGATTCATACGAAGGACTGCCTCCAATTGATTAAAAATCATACTGTCAGGGCTAAAGCCCATTTATTCTTTCTTGTGCTTACCACCCCGACCTAAAGGACGGGGTTATCGTTTGCTCCGTGTTGATATGCATAGAGCTTTTTTCTTTTCATTCCGACTTGAAGATCGTGGTAATCACAAGCTTAATTCATCTGAAGCCAATTAACCCTGACATTTATGTCGGGATAGCACAAAAAATGCTGAAGTGTTTGAAATTAAATCAAATTCTCAGTTTTTTTGTTTCAAAACTTATTTTTTTGCTACATTTATGCAAAAATCTGTTTTATGAAACGTTTACATTTAATGCTTATCTTTTGTTTTGCGCTTTCACTCAGCTTTTTAAACAGCTGCAAAAAAGATGAAAATGAAAATCCGAATTTACTCAGTATTGAAGCACTTATTGGGAATAATACCGGTTTAGAAATCACTCAAAATCCATCAGGTATTGCACCTCTCACCGCAATTGCAAATTTTGAAAGCAACACACAGGTTTCCATTAGTTTACGAATTTTAGGAGACAATATAATTGCTCATGAATTTCCGGAAATGACATCCGCAATGGAAATCCCAATTTTTGGGCTATATCCTGACACAACAAATCTTATAGAAATAACACTCGAAGCAGCAGACGGGAAGTATGCAATAGACACCATAGAGATAACAACCGAAGCTTTACCTGACAACCTCCCTGAAATCACAATTGAAACAAGCAGTCCGGGTACACAGGAAAGCGAAATGATATTATGCAACCTCTTACTTGCTGATAATGATTCATACCAACAAATGCCCATTATTTTTGATGAAAACGGGGTCATAAGATGGTATCTCGACTTAAGTAATTTAAGCACTATCGGAGCTCCATTAAAAACTTTGGAAAACGGATACCTGCTGATTGGAAGTGAAAATTATTTGCGAGAATATTCATTGCTAGGAGAAATAAAAAATGAGATTTTTCAACAGGGATATGATTTTCATAATGATGGAGTTGAATTACCCAACGGAAATTTTACCGCCTGTGTTACCAAAACGGGAAGTCAGGTTGAAATAGAACAAAGTATATATTCGAGCCAAGCCGATTACTTTATCGAGCTAAACCGAAACACCGGCAGCATGATTCAAGAATGGGATATGCGTGAAATTTTAGATGTTGACAGAAATTCTAACACTGAAGCCCCAGGAGATTGGCTACAAATGAATGGCATTTGCTACAGCAGAACCGATGACACATACATAATTTCAGGGGAAAATCAAGCCATTTTTAAAACAGACAGAAATAATGATTTACAATGGATTATAGCGCCACATCAAAACTGGGGACAAAGTGGGCATGATGGAAATGGGATTTTACAAACAACTGATTATTTGCTTACGGCTATTGATAACTCAGGAACTGCATACAGCGAAGAAGTTCAAAATGGAACCGCTTCAGGAGGTGATTTTAACTGGACATGGGGACAACATTGCATAAAGTTGTTATCAAATGGGAATATTTTAAGCTTTGATAACGGAAAAAATCGTCAATACGGAAATGCATCCGTAAATTTCAGCAGAGCAGTTGAATATAAAATTTATGAAACAAGCATGCAAGTTGAACAGGTTTGGGAATACGGCACAGCAGAAGGAGAAGCACTGTATTCAGAAAACATGGGTGATGTAGATATCCTCCCACAGACAGGGAATCGACTAATCTGCTTTCCTGACATTCACTACCAAGGAGAAGATTTTGCCAAAATTATTGAAGTTAGTTATCCGGATAATATGTCTTTGTTTGAGATTAAAATCAACTACAAAAACACGAATCAAGGAAATTTAACGGATATCATTCAACGAGCAGAAAATATTAGGCTTTATGGTTCTACTGCAATTTAGTGGGTAATAATTGAATTATTTTTGTTGAGTAAAATTATACTGTCAGGGCTAAAGCCCATTATTTTTTCTTGTTCTTACTACCTCGACCTGAAGGACGGGGTTATCGCTTGCTCCGTGTTGATATGCATAGAGCTCTTTTCTTTTCATTCCGACTTAAAGATCGTAGTTAATCCCATGCTTAATTCATCACAAGCCGATTAACCCTGACATTTATGTCGGGGTTTATAGGGTAAAACACACAATTGGGCTTTAGCCCTGATATGCTTTTACAAATTATAATTGATAAAATATTCCACTAAATTTGCAATAGTACCAACTTTTTGTAGAACATTCCCTTACACCACTTTAAAATCAAAAAATTCCAGTATAATTTGGAAAACCAATTTAAAATTAGTATATTTATAAAATTATACCATGTATTAATCAAAACAAGTATAATGCCGATGTAGATTCAACACCGATAGGCGAAGCAAAGCGTAGCATATCGGTAATTTTGAATCACAATC
>JAYEFQ010000109.1:0-38737 GCA_034658655.1 Bacteroidota bacterium | reverse complement strand
TTAATTATACAGACGCATTTGAAACGATAGCACGATAATACGCCACATGGCGGATGCAAAAAAAGAAAATATGGGACACCGGATATCAAACAAGAGGTTGCCTGCCTGCCAGCAGGCAACCTCTTGTTTATTCCAATGTTCTTTCTCAGATTTGCGGTAACGAGTTACTTTTGCTGATACTGATTAGTTACGAAAAAATAACTTTGACATTTTTCAACCGTCATCTCTTTATTACGCCGGACAAATTTTAGCATTCGATACTTCCTCTATTAAAACAAAAATCTCTAAAAAGCTCAGAATTGCAAGTATTATCTCGATGTAGATTCAACACCGATAGGCTACGCTTTGCTTCGCCTATCGGTAGTTTTGAATCACAATCGGTATAACACCATTTTTTTAAAATTGAGCCAAAAAATCAATTAAGATTTTGTTTTCAAATGTGCTTCAATTGCAGCTTTGAGTCTTGGTTTTTGTTGCAATCCAACTTTTTTCCAAACTTGTTCCCCTTTTTCGTACAATATGATGCTAGGGATACCAGTTACTTGATACTTCGAGGAAATACGAGGAAATTTGTCAACATCTAATTTCGCAACAATTACTTTTCCTGGCATTTCTGTTGCCAATTCTCCAACAATTGGACCCTGAATACGACACGGACGACACCAATCGGCGTAAAAATCGACTATTACAGGTGTATCGCCATCAATTAGCTCATAGAATTGTTCGCTGCTTTCTATCACAACAACATCCCCCTCATCACCATCTTGTGACGCACAAGAAACAAGTGCTGCACCCATCATAAGTGGTAAAAATACAATTAGAAATAATTTAATTGATTTCATCATTTTCCTTTCGTTTATTTCGTTTGTTAATAAAAGATTGAATTAAATCTGCAATTACCCAGCCAATAAGCGCACCTAGCAAAGCATCATAATACCATAATTGTTTTAAGGGACATGTGCCGCTTAAACAACCAACGTAATACCAGTAAAGATATCCAGCGACACCTCCTACAATGATCCCGATAAGACTAAGCTTATGCTTTTTTATTAAAGTTTTTATTTTCATCATAATTTTAATAATGATTTAAACAGAATAATGTTCCAATTGTTGTTTGTCAATCTGCATTTATCGACACAAAACATGTGCGAAACGACAAATGAATGTTTTCAATAGCTTTCTTTATGATTTTGAAAAAAGCATATAAGCATAATAAACAAAAAAAACGTCCGACAACATGCCGAACGCTTGTTTTTATATTGTATTTTATTTTTAAATAAATATCAATTGAGCGATTATATACAGTGGTAATAATACAATCAAAGAGAATTTAAACATATATCCGAAGAAAGAAGGCATGTTAATTTTGTTTTCTTCAGCAATTGATTTTACCATAAAGTTTGGTCCGTTACCAATATAAGTTATTGCGCCAAAGAATACAGCACCAAGACTGATAGCTTTAAGCAACATTTCAGGGATTCCGGCAACAAGTCCTACTGCACCAGGCTCAACCAAGCCGATTGCGAGTTTATGAAATGAAACCGCAGTTGGAGCATTATCTAAGAATGAACTCAATGCACCGGTAGCGTAATAAAATTGCGAAGGCTCAGTGAGTCCAAGATCGTGTGCATGATTCTCAAGATAAATGAGTGCTGGAGTCATAGTAATAAATATACCAAGGAATAAGAATGCAACCTCTATAATTGGCACCCATGTAAATTTGTTTGCTTGACGTAAGGTTTTTTTTGTTAAGACGAGAGATAAGATAACCATCAACACCATAGCACCTTCACGCATAAAACCTAAATAATGGTTTTCATGAATTGCCTCAATGTAATTACCATTAATGAAAGCAACAGATGCTACAATACCTGCTAACCAAACGAAGTTAAGGTTTCCTTTTAGTTTAATTGGGGCAATATTGCTTTTGTCAAGTGCAAGGTTAGCAGCAGGTTCTTTTTTGTGATAAAAGCTATCCACAATAAAGTAAATCACTAAAAGAGACATATTTACAAATACCCATTCAGGAAGTAACTGAAAGAACCATGAAAACTCTGCACCACGGAGGTATAATAAGAATAATGGTGGATCTCCTAATGGGGTTAACAAACCACCTGCATTTGCCACAATGGCAATGAAAAAGAGAATTGTATGTACTCTGTATTTCCGTTCTGAATTAGTTTTAATTACCGGACGAATTAAAAGCATAGCTGCACCTGTTGTTCCCATGAATGATGCTAAAATTGCACCTATCCCGAGAAACAAGGTGTTTATCCAAGGTTTTGCTTCAATATCACCTTCTAAGTGAATTCCACCCGTAATTACGAACAGAGCACCCAGCAAAACAATAAATGGCACATAATCAAACAAAAGTTGATGTACCAAAGCACCAGATAAATGTTGTGCAATCAGGTAAATTGCCGTGGGAATACCCAGCGCCAAAGAAACAATCAGTTTATTTTTATTTTGCTCCCACCAATGTTCAAACATTAATGGTCCAACGGCAATCATTGCCAACATCAAAATAAAAGGAATCAATGCCCATAGAGGAACACTTGCATGTGCTGCTGCTGATAATAGTAACATAGTTTTTGCATTTTAAAAACAGGGCGAAATTAATATATTTTTTTTCAATTATGCATGACAATAGATATAAATGCAGATTTTTTAAATTTTCAATTTATTAAAAATGATCAAAAAAAAATGTGCCAAAGATTATCTTCAACACATTATACTATTATAGAATGAGTTATTAAATTTCCTTGAAACTTTGAGTAATTTTCTCCATGCTTTCTTCATGTAATTTCATGTTTTCTTTTGGCGTCCAACTCATAATTTGATAAAAATGAGAATCAGATTCGAGGGTTGTCAGATGATAATAGATATTTAACCCATTATAGATGCCGTAAAAATCAGTTTCTACAGCTTCTAATCCATTTATATTCACATTTTCAAATTTCCCAATATTAAAAATGTCAGCATTTTCTTGCATGGTTTCTACAACCATTTTAGAATAGCCCATTAAATTGCGAGGATAAAACTCTTCTAATTCATACTCATCAAAAACAGTATAAAATTCATCACTTGTTTCATCAATTACTAAAACATAAAAACTTTCCGATTCATTCCCATATTGAAAAGACGCTTCTGAGCTTAAGCCTTCGAGTTCTGTCATATTCTCAGGAACAGAAAGCTTATATTTATCCTTTACAGATTTTTCAACATGTTTCGTTTCTTGATTACAGCTTTGAAAAAGAAAAATTGCAATAAATACAGCAACTATAATTTTGATTTTTTGAATACACATAACACTCAATTTATACATGTAAAGCTACAATTATTTATTTAGACAATGGAACAAAAACATCAAATTTTCTTTATGATTTTATATCCGGATTATCTGAAAAGAATGCCGCCATTGCGATACGAATTTTCTCAAAAGTAAATTCATCTCCTAAAACTGCTTTGATATCTGTCAACTTAGTACTGTCCACGGTTTTATACGCTTTAACAACCATTTCTATCTCATCTTCAGAAATAAAATCGGTTGCCGGAAGCATTTTTTTTGCAACACATTGCGCCAAATGCCCATAAATTGTTGATAAGGCAAATCCTCTGATTTCCGCAATTTTTTCAGGATCTTTTAATTCCTGATACAGTTCAAAACTCACCTCCATTGTTGGTTTTTTTGCTTGCTTTTCAAGCTTCTCTTTTGGCGTTTTTTGCTTGGATTTCTTCCGTTGATTGTGATTTTCTTCAGCTTCTTGTGATAACAATTCAGCACTTTGCTTGACAAATTTCACATCGGGTTCTACCCCATCACGATAAGCTTCAGCCAAAATATTTGCACGAACTAACATGCGTAGTCGTTTTAAAAACACACCATCAAGTGCTTTTAACTCGGTGGCATATTTTTTCACGCCCCTGCCCTTTCCAACGTCTTTGATTTGATCTTGAACAGCCCCTGAGATTTCTTTTACTAGTGGAGTGAAATAATCCACAGCAGCTTTAACCCGTTCAGCAAGTTGTTTGCTATCACTTGTATCAATTGATCTTGTGAGTTTCTTGATTTGTAACACAAATTTATCGCCGGTTTCTTTCTGTACCTTTACTTTTGGCAATAAATCATCAGCCCATGCTTTGTGCTTTTGCTTTGCAGAGCGATTTTCATCCTTATCGTAAGTTTCAATATGGTCGTTTATTGTCCAAACAAACTCCCGAAAATCAAAACAAGTAAGTAAATATTCTTTCAGATATTTGAATGACTCAATTCGAATGTCATCAGCAAGGGTATCTGCTTTTTGTTGCTGTTTTGAAAACTCTGATAATGCCTGATCGATTGACAAGCCATGTTTTGGAAGACTGGTAGTAAGTATAAGCCCATTCAAACTTCGTAAGCGACTTAATGCCACATAAACTTGTCCTGGAGCAAAGGCTCTGGATACATCTATAATTGCCTTGTCAAAGGTTAATCCTTGCGATTTATGGACAGTAATTGCCCAAGCGAGTTTAATCGGATAATGCTGATAGGTTCCGATTTCTTTTTCTTCAATTTCTCCAAGTTCTTTATTCAGTTTGTATCGTTTGTTTTCCCATGTATAGTACTCAATTTCAATCACTTCTCCGGTTTCAGGGAATTTTACGCTAATGCTGTCTGCATCTAAATTTGCAATTTCTCCAATTTTCCCGTTAAAATAGCGCTGCTGTCCCGAGTAATCATTTTTGATAAACATAACCTGCGCCCCGACTTTTAACTCCATATCGAACTCTACCGGATAAAGAAATTCGTTAAAATCGCCACTTACTTCGGCCTTATAATGATATGACTTTCCGGGCAAAGCGTTTAACATTTTGCGGTTTATCTGCTCTGCCTGCCGATTATGCGTAGTGAGTGAAACGGCGCCGCGTTTTTGTTCATCACTTAAATTTGGCTTATAATATTTATCGAGGAGCTGCATGTCTTCATCTGTAAGGCAATTATCTCTAATGTGATTTAACAAGGCCACAAACTGAATATCTGTTTGTCTGTATATTTTTTCAAGCTCAAGATACACAGGCGGATTTTCAGTCAGAACATTCGCATCAAAAAAGAAAACCGACTTATAAAAGCTACGCAAATAATTCCACTCATTATTTCTCACAACGGGCGGAAGCTGCATCATATCCCCAATAAGTAATAATTGCACCCCTCCGAAAGGCATTGAGCGTCTGCGTCTTACCACCCTAAGAATATGGTCAATTGCATCCAAAATATCGGCTCGTAACATACTTACTTCGTCGATAATAAGCAATTCTAATTCTTGCAGCATTCGGCGTTTGTGGGTATTCAGCCTAACCGCTTTCATTAAACTGTTTGGCGTGTGAAATTGTGATTGATAATCACCTGCTTTCAATGCTGTATTTGAGGGTAAAAAACTTCCGAACGGAAGTTGAAATAAACTATGTAAGGTTACCCCACCGGCATTAATGGCTGCAATTCCTGTCGGGGCAGCAACAATGGTGTTTTTATACGTTTTTGTGACAATATCGCGAAGAAATGTGGTTTTCCCTGTCCCTGCTTTTCCGGTAAGAAAAACATGGCGTTGGGTTGAGTTTATATAACGTGCAGCATACTCAGCAGCCTGATAATTTTCGGTCATGATGGGTTTTCGTTAATTTATTACCGAAATATAGACATTTTTGCGGGAATATCAATGGATAAATTTTCTGGTTCTAGCAAACTTAGTGAAGAAATCTAATTCGTATTAAGTCATAATCAGGACGCTACACAATTAATTTAAGCCTGCGATAGAAAGTAAAAAATAACGCCTCAAAAATTCAATTATGAACTTAAGAGGCGGTAAATGATACTTCGTTATGTTTTTTTAAGCGTATTAAAATACTGTCAGGACACAATTTATTTTAGGTTTTCTAAAATTCTTGATTAAAACTTTGTAAATTTTGTTTGATAAACAGTTTGACTATCTCTAATCTGCAAGATATAAACTCCTACTGGCAACATAGATACATCAATCATGCTTTCTGATACATTTAAACGATTCGATTCTAAAACCAATCCATGCATGGACGTAATTCTGTAATCTACATCACTCTTAAAGGATTGTGCTACATGCAGTTGCGTTTTTACAGGATTAGGATACACATCAATTGTTTGCAGGGTGTAGGATGATATATTGGTCCAAGGTACAGACATTTTAAATAGCCAGATATCACACTCCCCATAAGGCGAGACTAATAAATCGCCTGAGCTGTATTCTGCATATGTATTTATTGAAAAAACAAGCTCGTTATTTTCCACAAAACAATTTGTAGGGGAATCAAACGAATTTGTGCCAATTGTTTTATCCCAAAGGATATTGCCATCAGTGTCTAAACCAAGGTACCATGCAGACCTGGTTACAAAATCATTATCATAATAAGCATCCTCAGTCTTTTCAAAGCCAATACCAGATTCAGACGATCCTGATAATAATAGGGTTTCATTTGCATAATACATGCGACAATAATACTCTGTACCTAAGCCGCCTAAGGTTTTATCCCAAATATAATTTAATGCAGTGTCAAGTTTAACAAGATAATAATCCGTACTATTTCTTGCGGTATCTGATTTATATTCTGTAATATCACCATCTGAGCTTCCTGAGTAATAAACAAATCCATTTTCAACGATTAAGCTTTTAGAATTTTCATAATCAGAACCATCACTCCCAAATGTTTTTTCATCAAGCAAGGCTCCGGTTTCTGTATCAACTTTTAATAGCCATACATTCCTGTTTCCGAGATTATCCTCAGATTTCTCCCCTGAGGCAGGAGAAAAGGATGTTCCACTAATATATAATATTTCATTTGAAGCACCAATTGAACCAGGATAATCATCAGCAGTTCCTCCATAGGTTTTATCCCAAAGCATATTTCCTGCAGTATCAATGCTAAACAACCAATAATCATTTCCTCCTCTGCAAGTATCTGTTTTTACGCCAGAAATGCTAGAATTGGACGATGCGATACAATAAATACGCGAATTTACTATAATTGCATCTCTTATCACATCAATTAAATCTCCACCAAACTTTTTTTGCCATAATTCATTTCCATTCGCATCGGTTTTTATTATCCATCCATCGGCATCGTCATCTCCAAAGGTACCAACCGTTTGATTTCCTGAACTATCGCTTGCTGTATAGCCAATTAAATACAAATTATCAACATCATCTTTTAATAATTTGAATGGAGTATCCCATGAATCCCCTCCAAATGATTTTTGCCACTCATTATTAAATAGGCTATCCGTTTTAATCAACCAAAAATCATTATGCGAATTCCATTGAGAATAATTAGGTGCTGTTTTGTTTCCACTAATCCCTGAATAAGACGAACTTAATATATAGTAACCCCCATCAGCGGCTTTGAGCATATCTACACTTCCGTCAAAATTATCTCCACCAAAAATCATTTGTGAATGCGGGACAAAATGCTGCGCACTCAGTTGTGCGCAGCAAATTATTAATATTATAAACAAACTAAAATTTAATTTCTTCATTTAAAAAAAATCTAAATGTTAATTATTATACGATTATTGTTCATGAACATAACAAATATAGGATGATATTTTTTGTTTATCAAGGTTAAATATGATTATTTTGCATTTTTTTTAATGAAATTATACATATTATGACTGTAATATGTATATTTAAAGGCATCTATTTAATCCGCATACTCGATAATATGCAATTGCTTACTATTTTTTTCGAGATATTGTCGGATAATCATTCGAACTTCACGATTATCTTTAAACGGGCGAATACATTCTTTTAAATCATCGAGCGAATCAGCCAAGGCACGACTCAGATAACCGTAGCCGAGATATTTTCCATGTTCTAGTTGCACAACGGCAACTTCCTCAGGATCACGGCCTTTATCGACAATGAGCATATTGGTTTCAACAATGCTGTATTTTTTCAAGAGGGTTTTTACTCTGAAATTATATGCATCGGCAGGCTCCTCTCCTATGCACGCGCCATGACATTCGCCGAGTCCGTAAGAAAAACATGCTCCAGCAGATTCATACAATCCACTGAGTTTTTGACATAATTCGTAGCTTTCAACCCAACGAAATAAAGTAGCTTTGGCAGTTTTCAAATTACTAAAACACAATACTGGAGTTTCAACGGTGTCGGTATTTCGTTTAATTTGCAATTGGATATAGCCCCTATCATCTTCAAAAGCATACAAGCCGTACTGACTAATTGCACGACGTTGTGCCCGATTGAAAATGGGTTTCATAGATTTTATTTCCATGCTTTCTTTCAGTAAGGCAATTAACTCGCTGCCAGTTAATTCGTAATCTATCTGTGTAATGCGAGATTTCATTTCAATGGCACGTCCGGTTTTTTCGTTATTGAGATGAGAATGTACACGGCGGTAAATATTCTTACTTTTTCCGACGTACAAAAGGCTGTTTTTTTCATCATAGAAATAATACACACCGGCATCTTCAGGAATAGATTTCACAATTTTTGCATCGAAATTTGGGTTTAGCCCACGAAAACCAGAACCATTTACATGTTTTCCATGAAATTCTTGTTTATCTAATCGCAAGAGATGCGCAAATAAATCGACTGTGGCACGTGCGTCTCCATTAGCTCTGTGTCGATCGTGAATCACAATATTTAATGCGTTGGTTAGAACATCTAACTTGTAAGCTGACATGCCCGGCATCAGTTCTCGTGATAATTTCACTGTACAAATAGTATTTCGTTTAAAATCATATCCTAATTGTCGAAATTCGCTTTTAATAAATTGATAATCAAAGCTTACGTTATGACCAACGACAATGCAATCGTCTGTTATTTCAATGACATCACGAGCAATTTCATAAAAATAAGGGGCACTTTCTACCATTTCATTTGTAATTCCAGTGAGTCTGGTAATAAAGGCAGGAATGAAGCATTCAGGATTTACAAGACTTTCAAAAGAATTAATGATTTCATTTCCGTCGTAAATATAGATTGCGATGTCGGTAATTTTATCCCGTTTTGGACTACCACCGGTTGTTTCAACATCTAAGACGGCGTATTTTGGCATTGGATTATTCTATTTTTTCTTTTTATATTGTATGTGTTCAATGTTTAAAAATGGCTTGCGCTGCATAAAAACTACCATCAGGGCTCCTGTAATTCCACCAGCCATCCCACCTGAAACACCAGGATAAGCAAGGCTTACAAGTATAAGGTGAATTACAACCAACAAGGCCACAATCCCAATGACTAATAAGCCAATGGCTTTATAATTATAATTCAATCGGATTTGTGCTCCGCAGTTTACGCAATAACGATCCGGAAGACCTTTACGCTTTACAAAAGGTCGTTTTAGTAGGTTTCCGGTATAATGACAATTTGGACATTCCATGTGACAAATTTAAGAAAGTTTAAGGAAAAATGAGTTAGACGCGAGGAAAAAGTAACGCAAAGTACCGCTAAGGAGGCGCGAAGGTTCGCAGAGGAAAATTGCGTTTGACGCGGAAGAAAAAGTACCGCAAAGGTTCGCAGAGGAAAATTTAAACATAAGTTTGACGTGAGGGAGATAACACAGATGATTCACATGCTCATCAGAACTGCACGAATGATAATGAGCTGGACACGAAAGGGAAGCCACGAATCACGAATGAAAATGAGTTGGAGGCGCAAGAAGATAAACACAGATGATTCGAAAGCTCATTAAAAATACATGAATGAAAAGTGAGCTGGACACGAAAGTAAAGCCACGAATAATTCGGCAAGCTCATCAGAACTGCACGAATGAAAATGAGTTGGACACGACAAGGAAGCCACGAATACACGAATGAAAAACAAATTATTTTATTCGTGCATTCGTGGCTCTTTTTGTTTGCTATAATTCCAATGAAAATTCCATGAAAAAATATTTAAGAATTAAAGGACAATCCTTTTTTGTGTAAGCTTTAATTCTCCAAAATTGACGATTAAAGCAAGTGTATTATTTGAAACTTTTAAATAGTTTAATGCTTGGGCTATAAATTCATCCGGGATTTGATTAATGGCTTTTACTTCTAAAATAATTTTATCATAAACAACAAAATCAGCATAAAATTTATGTGGAAGAATGATTCCTTTATAGTTCACTTCATATTTCTTTTCTCGATCATATGGTATTCGAGATTTACGAAATTCATATTCTAACGCATCTTTATATACAATTTCAAGAAATCCAGGTCCTAAATTATTATGGACTTCAAAGCATTTACCGATTATGTTGTAGCTTTCTTGTTCAAAAATATAGTTTTGCATAGTCATTGACTTTTCTCAAATTTAAAGGAAATTATGTTTTTATGCAATAGTTTAAGAGATTTTTAAAAATTTAAGCGAATAAAATATAAGCTTGACGTGTTAAAAGTTTAACCATGAATAATTCGGCAAGCTCATCAGAAATGCATGAATGAAAAATGAGCTGGACACGAAAAGGAAGCCACGAATACACGAATGAAAGTGAGTTGGAGTCGCAAGAAGATAAACACAGATGATTCGCAAGCTCATTAAAAATACATGAATGAAAAATGAGCTGGACACGAAAGGGAAGCCACGAATACACGAATGAAAGTTAGTTGGAGTCGCAAGAAGATAAACACAGATGATTCGCAAGCTCATTAAAAATACATGAATGAAAAATGAGCTGGACACGAAAGTAAAGCCACGAATGCACGAATGAAAAAAAAATATTTTATTCGTGCATTTGTGGCAATTTTCATATTACATGCTTTTGTTACAAAATTTGAATGTTTTAAATGTCACAAAGAGTGTGAGCCGGACTAACAGTTTGCGTACCGAGGATGGCAGGTAGGTTTGCGAGACAATATTACACCTCAGAATAGCAAAAAAAAAGCCCATCGTTGATGGACTTTTTCATTAAGATTATCTTATTAATCGCGGTGTCTGTGGGGTTTGTCATCCCGACGACCACGTTCACGATCATTGCTTCTTGGTTTAAAGCTTTTACGTTCACGATTACCGTCATTACTACGAATATCGCGTCGTGGCTCTTCGTAACCTTCAGGTTTTTCAAGCAGTGCTTTACGACTTAATTTAATTTTTCCTGAACGTTCATCAATACCAATCACTTTCACTTGTAGTTTTTGTCCTTCTTTCAGTACATCTTCTACAGAGTGAATGCGTCTCCATTCAATTTCTGAAATATGGAGTAAACCATCTTTCCCAGGAAGGATTTCAATAAATGCACCATAAGACGCAATAGTTTTAACCGTTCCGTCATATACTTCACCAACTTCAGGGACAGCAACAATGGCTTTAATACGATTCATTGCATTTTCGATATCTGCTTTATTTTCAGCAAATACTTCAACCTGTCCTTTTTCATCCACTTCATCAATGGTAATTATAGTATTTGTTTCTTTTTGCAATTC
Source organism: Bacteroidota bacterium (assembly GCA_034658655.1). Taxonomy (GTDB): domain Bacteria; phylum Bacteroidota; class Bacteroidia; order Bacteroidales; family ML635J-15; genus JAQIBY01. The sequence continues at coordinate 27,303 of JAYEFQ010000109.1, read as the reverse complement.
CTGAATAATTTTTCCACCCGGTCCAATAATAGCACCAATCATATCTTTCGGAATGGTAATTCCTTCAATATGCGGAGCATGCTCTTTATATTCTGCGCGTGGTTCAGCAATAGTTTCTGTCATTATGCCGAGAATATGCAAGCGACCTTGTTTTGCTTGTTCGAGGGCTTCTTTCAGCACGTCAAACGACAATCCGTCAACTTTAATATCCATTTGTGTTGCAGTAATACCGTCTTTTGTTCCGGTTACTTTAAAATCCATATCACCAAGATGATCTTCATCACCGAGGATATCACTAAGGATTGCATATTTTCCAGAATTGGCATCAGAAATCATTCCCATTGCAATACCTGAAACTGGTTTTTTGATTTTCACACCGGCATCCATCAGCGCAAGCGTACCTGCACAAACCGTTGCCATTGATGATGAACCGTTAGATTCCAGAATATCAGAAACAACACGTAAGGTGTAAGGGAAATCAGCATTTTTCTTTGGTACTATTGAGCTTAAAGCTCTATGTGCCAAATTTCCGTGACCAATTTCACGACGGCTTGTTCCACGACTTGGGCGTGCATCACCAGTACAGAATGGCGGGAAATTATAATGCAATAAAAATTGCTCATACCCTTTAAACATAGCATCGTCAAGCAATTGCTCGTCGAGTTTTGTACCTAAAGTAACCGTTGTTAATGATTGTGTTTCACCACGTGTAAAGATTGCAGATCCGTGAGCAGTTGGCAAGGCATCAATTTCACACCAGATTGGGCGAATTTCATCAGTTTTACGACCATCAAGACGTGTTTTATTGTCGAGTACAGATTGGCGTACAGCTTCTTTTTGCACATCGTGGAAATATGAATTAATGAGATTATGATTTACAGTTTCATTCTCTTCATCGTATTTTTTCATGTATGTATCAAGCACTTCACCAAACAATTCAGCGCGTTTATGTTTGTCAGCTAAGCCATCTTTGGCAATATCATAACATTTTTGGTAGCAAGCAGATTTAATTTCTTTCAGCAATGCTTCATCAGATTCAGGAAGAACAATCTCACGTTTTTCAGATTTCCCTGCATCTTTCATCAGTTCATTTTGTGCCTGACACATAGGAATAATGGCATCGTGAGCAACTTTAATTGCATCCAACAAATCGGTTTCCTGCACTTCATCCATTTCGCCTTCAACCATCATAATATTTTCTTCGGTTGCAGCAACAATGATATCAATATCAGCAGCTTCATTATCAGAAAGCATAGGATTAACTACAAATTCTCCATTAATTCTTGAAACACGAGCTTCAGAGATTGGACCATTAAACGGCAAATCAGACACAGCAATAGCAGCTGAAGCAGCAAGACCTGCCAATGCATCTGGCATATCATTTTTATTGGCTGAAATCAAATTAATGGTAACGAATACTTCATAATGAAATCCGTCTGGGAATAATGGGCGAATTGCGCGATCAACAAGTCGTGAGGTTAATATTTCACGATTTGAAGGCCTTCCTTCACGTTTTAGAAATCCTCCTGGGAAACGTCCCACTGCGGAATAATTTTCTCGATAATCCACAGATAGTGGGAGAAAATCAACGTCAGATTTTGGTTCTTTAGATGCTGTTACTGTAGCAAGGAGCATGGTATCTCCCATTTTCACGACAACTGAACCAGTAGCTTGTTTTGCTAATTTTCCGGTAGAAATTTCAATTACTCTGCCATCTGGCAAACTAATTGTTTTGATTGTTTCGTTATAATTTTCCATAATTTATTTAATACTAAAAAGAGGCAAATTAATGCCTCTTTAATGTTATTTTCTCAGACCCAGTTCTTTAATAATATCACGATAGCGCTGAATTTCACGATCTTTCAGATAATTTAGTAAACGACGACGTTTACCAACCAATGATAACAAAGCACGTTGTGTGCCAAAATCTTTTTTGTTTTTCTTCAAATGCTCAGTTAAGTGCTTAATACGGTAGGAAAACAATGCAATCTGACTTTCGGCAGATCCAGTGTCATCGTTAGACTTCCCGTACTGAGAAAAAATCTCTTGTTTCTTTTCTGCGTCTAAATAATTTTTCATAATTTGTTAATTAAAATAGTAACTTATTGTTTGTTTACTCATTAAGCGTGCAAAAATACTTAAATTCTTTGAAATAAACAAACCAATTCATTTTATTTTATTTTCTTGGATTTGTTTGAATTAAATCCTTTAACGATTTGAAAAACAGCAAGCTTAAGCCAATTAAGAAAATGATTACTCCAAAGATTGTAACGACATTATATCCCTGATTAGCAAAAGTGTGAGAAGCCGTAGTCATAAATCGGAGAGCAATCATTATTGAAGCGAAATTTATTAAACTTATTCCAATAGTAATTGTCCATGCAACAATTCTACGGATTAATACACCTCCATTCAAGCGAATTAAAAACAAGATTGAGATTAATGAAATTGTGGAAAGCACTAACGTTTCTATAGCTGTTGAATGAAATAGAAATACACTATCACCTACTAGGTCTTTCAATCCTATAGAGTTTTGTTCAAGATCGACACCTATTAGTAGGCTTTCTTCAATTTTATCAAATAATAATACACGAAACCCTTTTAAAACAGCAAGCAAAAGTCCGCCAAATAACATATTAATCAAGCTCAAAAAAACACACCCTTTAAGATCCTGCAATTTGTAAATAGTCCTACGTTTATCCATATATTTTAAAATAAACTTTCTATTAATTATTTATTATAGATACGAAGATAAAAGAAAATAATTAATTGACAAAGTGTATGAATCAAAGCCAAATCCACTTATAAATCCCTTACAAACAGGGGAAATTAATGAAATATGTCGAAATGGCTCTCTTTTCAATAAATTTGAGATATGGACTTCAACAACCGGTGTATCTATTGCAGCAACGGCATCTCGTAAAGCGACAGAAGTATGAGAAAAGCCTCCGGCATTTAATATAATACCATCACATTTTTTATTAACATTTTGTAAACATTCTACAATCTCCCCTTCGATATTTGACTGATAATAAGTGATTTCAAGATCGGGAAACATGGACTTAAGTTTTTCTAAAAACTGTTCAAAACGAATATTTCCATAGATTTCCGTTTCTCGTTCGCCGAGCAAGTTAAGATTAACACCATTAATAATTTGAATTTTCTTTTTCATTTTGTTTTAATTAAAGTACATTTACGCAATGACATGGAAAGAGCGCATAGAAGACTTTCATACGTATTTAAAACTAGAACTGTCTTTATCAAAAGCTTCCCAAGCTGCTTATTTACGCGACATTGATAAATTGCGTCGATTCATCAAAGATATACAAAATTCTAAAAAAACAGCAGATCAATTAACACATGAAGATTTACAATCTTTTGTTGAATGGTTGAATGAAATCGGATTAAGCGCCCGCTCGCAAGCCAGAATAATAAGTGGAATAAAAAGTTTCTATCGATTTTTACTTTTAGATAATCAAATTAATGATAATCCAGCCTCATTATTAGATGCGCCACGAATTGGCATGAAATTACCCGAATTTCTTAGTGTCATCGAAATTAGCAGAATGATTCAAAGTATTGATTTATCAGCCCCACTAGGACATAGAAACAGAGCAATTATTGAGGTAATGTACGGTTGTGGACTTCGGGTTTCTGAGTTATGCAATTTAAGATTATCGCATATTTATTTTGAGGAAAGCTTTATTCGTGTAATCGGCAAAGGAAATAAAGAACGCCTTATTCCAATCAATGCTCCAGCCTTAAAATCTATTCGCCTTTATATTGAAGGAACACGCAGACATCAAGAGACAAAGCCTAATACAAGTGACATATTATTTCTTAGTAAATCTGGGGGGATTTTAAGTCGCGTTATGGTGTTTAATATAGTTAAAAAACATGCTGCATTGGCAGAAATCAAGAAAAATATCAGCCCTCATGCCTTACGACATTCTTTTGCTACACATTTAGTAGAAGGTGGTGCAGATTTACGTGCAGTACAAGAAATGCTCGGACACTCATCTATCACTACTACTGAGATTTATGCACATTTAGATAGACATTACTTGAAGGAAAACATTTTAAGTTTTCATCCTCGATCACAAAAGGAATCATGATGCATACAATTAGTTGGGGAATCAATCAAGGCTTCTTAACTTATCTATTGTTTTTGAAGAGTCAGATAAAAGATATCCTAATTCTTGAAGCTCTTTTTTTGTGATATATCGCCATTGACCTAGTGGCATGTCTAAATTTATATTCATTATCCGATATCGTTCTAGGCGGACAACTTTATTCCCGAGATATTCACACATTCTTCTAATTTGTCGATTTAAACCTTGTGTGAGGATTATTCTAAATTGGTATTTGTCAATTTGTTCAACAAAGCATTTACGCGTAACGGTATCTAAAATAGGAACCCCATCTCCCATTTTTCGAATGAAAGCCTTTGTTATTGGTTGTTTTACGGTAACGAGATATTCTTTTTCATGATTGTTTCTCGCTCTAAGTATTTTATTTACAATATCTCCATCATTTGTCAGGAAAATTAATCCCTGACTGTCTTTATCAAGTCTTCCGATAGGGAAAATCCGTTCTGGGTAGTTGATATAATCGATAATATTATCTTTTTCTCTTATAGTATCGGTTGTACAGACAATTCCACGTGGTTTATTGAATGCGAGATAAACGCGTTTACTTGCTTTTGAGGAAACTAATTTTCCATTAAGGCAGATTTCATCATTTTCAGATACTTTCTCACCAGGTTCTGCAAGTTTTCCATTGATTGTTACTTGCTTTTTCTCAATATATTTATCGGCCTGCCTGCGGGAGCAATAGCCAATCTCGCTGAAATATTTATTTATCCGAATTAAATTTTCGTTTTGCATGCTTTGCAAAGATAAGGAAAATGCAGGAATGAAAAATAATACTGGAATTTTTGATTTTAAAATGGGATTAGAAGTGTGAATTGAGCTTATCTAACCCAACGGTTTCTCAGTTATAAATAATGTGATACTAATAGCTTCCCCAGAATTTCCGGAGAAACCATTCAAGGCTGATCCAGCTAAGGATTAAGAAAAATATCCATTTAAGATTTAACAAAGACGCACGGGTTGTCTTTGTAAAAACACGGGATTTACTAATATCTTTTGTCAAAAGTATTTCCGAAAAAGCGCTCAATTTATTGGGATAAATTAACTCCCCATTTGTGCGATTAGCAATCATAGACAATAATTGATGATTTGCACGGGTTTTTAGGCCTTCCACAGAAATATCACGCACAATAAATGTTCCTATTTCAGTGAAATTATTTCCTTGAAAACTTGTTTCAGCAATCCATGAATATTCTCCGGCAGCAAGGTTTCCCAAATTCAAACGGTATGCATTCATGCCCCGATTCATCACGTATGCTAATTTTTGTCCAAGTGAATCTTCAATTGACAAACTCACCTCCGGATTATTTACCAATTCCCAAGCATCATTATAAAGCTCTGCCTGAAAAACAACGGTTTCATTATTAGTAAACATTTGCCCTACACTTACTGCAAATTGTTCTCCACTACTTTTAGTGATCAAATATTGTATGCTTTTATTGATAAACTCATCAAACGCATTATGATTTCCATTGAGTTTAAAATCAGAAATACGCCACCTCCAAATTCCACTACCGGTAAGTACTGCAATTTTCCGATTGTCATATTGCATAAATGTCAATAGCGGATTATCAGTTTCAACACCAGAAATGCGTTGATTAAAAGGGACATCATAAGCATCTTGCAATCGAATGCTTGCAAAAGGAACACTAAGCGGAGGCATTCTATCAAGCCCATTTAGCAAATTCTGAGGGATATCAAACAAATCAAATTGTTGGTTAAATACCGCTTGAGCATTATCGAAACTACCACCACGTAATTGAACTTGAATTGGCATTCCAATTTGATTAAACGTTTGAATATCTGTATTTTGACCAAATACAAACAAAATAGGCATTTTTCTGCGATTCATGTCAGATATCAGCTTTGATACCGGATATTGCGCCGCCGGCAAATCATGCAAAATCACAAGATCAGTGTCTGTAAAGTCAAGCGGAAGCTCATTTGCCATATGTAACCGGACAGAATAATTCAGATTTTGCTCCAGCGCCCTACGAATTGCACCTAAATCAGGATGCGGAGCCCTTCCAAGCAATAATACTTCTTGCTGATTGTCAATGACATTTATCAACATTAAGCCCTTATTATTTTTTAATGAAATTTCCTGATCAAGCGGTTGAATTTCTATTTCATAAGCTTGCAATCCCAATTGATTAGCTTCAATCTCAAAATCACTATGTCCACGCGCTGAATTTTTTGATATTTCAATCGTTTTCCTTGCAATTATATTATTGTCTTGCTTAATTTCAATAAGCAAAGTTTCATTTTCAGCATCAAACGCCTCGTAATACACGCGAACAGGAAAGCTATTTCTGTAAAATGCCAATTGATTATAATTCAAATCTGAAATCAAGGCATCTTTCTGCTGCAATGTATCGCCAAGTGCTAAGGAAAAAACAGGAACTGACAAGCCGGAGAGTTGATTTAACGGATTCATACCCTGATTATACAATCCATCTGACGCCAATAAAACACCACCAAGCGATTCGCGGCTATAACGCAACTCAATCGCATCCGATAGCCCTGACATATTGGTAAGTTTATCGCTGAAATCAATTTCTGAAGCTTCTCGAACTGAATCTCCGTAAAGCATTGTTTTTACATCAAATTTCTCAGACAATTTCTCAACAAAAACGGCTAAATCAGATACATATTCGTCATGATAATATGAGGAGTCGCGATTCATCGGTATGGATGCTGAATTGTCTTGTAAGATGACAAATACCGGTTTTTGAGTTTCGGATTTTGAGAATTTCACCTCTGGACCGAGCAATAAAAATATGATTGCGAAAATAAATAAAGTACGCAAGCCGAATAAAAGCCTTATCATACTTTTTTTCAGCTCACTCAATTTTTCATCGCGAAAATACAGTAATGTACTTAGTCCAATTGCAAGTATTAAACCGGCAAGTAGCCACCATGAAGAATATGTAAAAACAAGACTCAAAATAAATTTAAGTTAGCATTGCACCACAAACATGAATTGTTTGTCCGGATACAAAAGATGACATATCTGAACCGAGAAAAACTGCAGTATCAGCAACTTCCTCAGGTTTTCCGGCACGTTTCAGAGGAATTTGCTCGTACCATCCTTTTTTAACATCCTCAGGTAAGCCTGCAGTCATTTCCGTCTCAATAAATCCCGGAGCAATTGCGTTGGCACGGATATTTCGTGAACCAAGCTCCTGAGCCACAGACTTTGTGAACCCAATAATTCCGGCTTTAGATGCGGCATAATTTGCTTGTCCGGCATTTCCCTGTACGCCAACCACAGAACTCAGGTTAATAATTGAACCTTGTCGTTGTTTCATCATCGGACGCATAAAAACTTTTGTCATATTGAAAACAGATTTCAAGTTAATATCCATAATCATATCCCATTGCTCCTCTGTCATGCGCATTAAGAGATTGTCTCGAGTAATTCCGGCATTATTAACCAAAATATCTAGGCGACCAAAATCCTTAATAATTTCATCAGCCAAAGTTTGTGCTGCCTGAAAATTTGCAGCATCGCTCACATAAGCTTTAACTTTTGTGCCATAAGCTTTTAGTTCATCTTCAGTGGCTTTAAAATTATCATCTTCTTTAATATCAGTGAATGCAACGTCGGCACCCTCCTGAACGTATTTTAGCGCAATGGCTTTCCCTATTCCGCGGGCTGCTCCTGTAATCAGGGCGACTTTTCCTTTAAGTAATTCCATAATTCAAATTATTAATTTTCCGTAAAGATAAGGCTTAATCTGCATTTTTAAAGCACAGTTTAATTTTTTTTCATTATTTAAGGCTAAGGCATTGTTACAAAATAGCCTGAACATTTAAGCTCGTTCTTTTTACTTTTTACTTCGTTATAAAAACTTTAAATAAACTGTGGCTATTCGCAGTTTTTATGCCTTGTAAAAAACAAAAATAACTTCGCCTATTCTGTTCACTTTATTTCGTAACAATACCTAAGTCTTCCACACCACCTCTTTTTCTTAGTAGCAGCCAGATAAGTTTACAAACAGCAATACTATGGTATATTTTCAATTCAATCTAATTAAAATCATTATCTTCGCAAAAAACACAAAATGCATATTACAATTGTTTACGAAGGGAAAATTCCGGTAAAAACGTATGGTGGTACTGGTCGGGACATTTGGTACCTAGGAGAGGAACTCAATAAGCGAGGACACAAAGTAACATATCTCGTTGCAGAAGGCTCTGAGTCTCCATTTGCCGAAGTACGTATTTTGGATAAAACAACAAATATTAATGCACAAATCCCTGAGGAAACTGATATTGTAAACATCCATTATCCTCCGAAACAACCGATAGAAAAGCCACACATGGTATCCATTCATGGGAATACAAATAATACAGAAACTACTTTCCCGATAAACAGTCATTTTGTTTCAAGAAACCATGCCCATCGATATGGTTCTGAGTCATTTATTTATAATGGGATAAATTGGGATGATTATCCGAAACCGAACTTAAATATGTCGCGAAAAGGCTATCATTTTTTAGGAAATGCTGCATGGAAAGTAAAAAATCTTAAAGCTGCAATGAAAATTGCTCGAAGGAATAAAACTAGCTTAGAAGTTCTTGGTGGATATCGTTTAAATTTTAAAATGGGCATGCGTTTTACCCTAGATTCAAAAATTCATTTTCACGGAATGGTAGGAAATGATATGAAAGCACGCGTTATTCAACAATCCAACGGGTTACTGTTTCCTGTGCTATGGGATGAACCTATGGGGCTTGCCATTATTGAAAGTCTATATTATGGTGCACCTGTTTTTGGGACTCCCTATGGAGCACTGCCTGAGTTAGTTATCGATTCTGTTGGAAGTCTGTCAGCAAATCTTTCCGAACTTGTTGATGCTGCTGCAAATGCAAATGAATACAACAATATTGCATGTCACGAATATGCGCGGGAAACCTTTAATGCAAAACGAATGTGTGATAAATATCTGAACTATTTTGAAATAATTTTGGAGGGAAAGACAATTAATCAGAAAGCACCTCAATTAATTGATAAACAAGCCAATAAATATCTCCCATTCACTTATTAATGATAGATAAAAATCAATAAAATGAAAAAAATTGCAAATCGATTATCTTCAGAGAATGAATCAAATTGCTTTGGCTGCTCATCGCGAAATCCCAGAGGTCTTAAAATGGAATTTTATGAAGACGGAGACGAAGTGGTTTGTTATTGGGATCCGGAATGGTATTATGATGGGTGGAACGGAATGCTACATGGCGGTGTAAGTGCCAGTTTGCTCGACGAATTAGGTGCATGGCTTGTGTTTTCAAAATTGGATACCACAGGCGTAACAACTGACTTAAATGTAAAATATAAAAAACCGGTTATCACGACACAAGGGAAAATTGAAATCAGAGGGGAAATTACGCGTCAAATAAAAAACCTTGTTATTATTAAAGCTTGGATTTTAAATAAAAACAACGAACGTTGTGTTGAAGCAAATATTAGGTATTTCACGTATCCAAAATCAGTTGCCGAGGAGAAGTTTAGCTTTAAGGATTAGGGCGTAAGCACATATATTACAATGCATTAAAATAACTCTGCCTTTAACAATAAATTGGACTTTAACCCCACCTTACGCATAAATGCCTAGGTGTAAAGCACTAGCAATATCCCCAGAGATTTCCGTAAAAATACAGATATACATTTCTATGAAAAAGAGTATTTTGTAAACAAAGTAAAAAGCTATGATATCAGTATTAATTGTTGACGACCATAAGATTTTAAGAGACGGAATATCTGCCATATTCAAAACCAATGGAGACATTAAGGTAATTGGAGAGTGTGAAGATGGAGATGAGGTATTAGATTTCCTTAAAACACACAAAGTTGATGTGATTCTTATGGATATTATGATGCCAAAGATGAACGGTATCGATTGTACAAAAATGGTCAAATCAAAACATCCGAAAATTAAGATTTTGACTATGTCTATGCATAATGAATCCAATTATATTCAGTCAATGTTAGAGGTTGGAGCCAATGGCTACATTCTAAAAAACACGTCAGGAGAAGAAATGCACAAGGCAATCAAGATGGTTAATGAAGGCAAGCCATACTTCGCAAATGAAGTTACTAATGTAATTATGAACTCCTATTTACATCCCGAGAAAAAAAGTACAAAAACGAATAAAATATCCATGGAAACCGAATTAACTAAACGGGAAACTGATGTACTTAAACTAATTACGGATGAACTAACAAATAAAGAAATTGGAAAGCAACTCAATATAAGCAGTAGAACAGTTGACACACACAGGCGAAATTTATTACAAAAAATTGGGGCAAAAAACTCCATTGGTTTGATTCGATATGCTTACAATTCTGGATTGATTGAGTGACCCTTCGAGTGATTTCAGGATAAATTGTTGCAGGTTATAAAAATTGTAAAGCATAATAAAAATCTCCTTAATAAGTTTCACTTAAATTAATCGAAGCAGTTAACGCAAAGCCTTCTCCTAATGATGTTTCAAAATGATGATTTGCTTGTATCATATTCAATCGGTTCGTAATACTTTTTAATCCGATTCCTTTATTTTCTTTGTTTACTTTATCAAAATCAAAACCCTTTCCATCATCTTCATAAAACAGTTTTATTTTATTTGATTCAGTACAAAACAGCTGTATATCAATATTTTGACAATCTGCATGCTTAATACTATTATTTATTAACTCCTTTAGGACTCTAAAAATAGTGATTTCAATATTTTGCTCTAAGCGCTGCGTGAAATTTGATTCAAAAATTATTTTTGGAGCTGCTTTCGAGCTAATTTGATTTATAAATCCTTGAATTGCCTTATTCACACCAAAATCGAGTAAGACACTGGGAATTAAATTTCCTGAGAAATTTCTAGAGGTTTGGACTGCTGTATCAATGAGACTGCTAATTTTACTTCGCAATTCCTTTTGTAAGTCTCCAGTTCCTTGATCGGTACCCAATAAATCAACATATAGCTTTATCCCAGAAAGCACTGGTCCAAGCTCATCATGCAGGTCACGCGCAAAACGAATTCTTTCCCGCTCTTCAGTATCAATAATGCTTTTCATTAAACGCGTCTCAAACTCCTTACTCTCAGTGATATCAATAAACAGTAACATGTTTGCATCCGCTTCATTATATTTGCTTTTTATTGCTTTGATAATAACGTAAACTGAATTCCCATCCTTTGTTTTAAAACGACTTTCAAAAGCTGGATAAATCTCGTTTTTGTTTGACTTATCAGCCCACAAATCAATTTTCTGAAGTTTTAGTTCATGCTTTATATCTATCCATTTTCCTGAATTCAATTCATCTAAATCATAAGCAATTTTATTTTTAAATGACTGATTAATAAAATAGACTTTATCTTTATAATAATACAAAATAGGATCCGGAATTTGGTTTACAGTATTACGATATAATGCCTCATTTTCAACGAGTTGAGACTGAACTCTTTTCATTTTCTTTTTCAAAGCAATTTGTTCGTCAACTCGTTGAACAACTGCTGAAAGCACATCTTGGAAATTTTCATCTTTAACAACAAAGTCAAGTGCTCCCATTTTCATTAAATCAATTGCAAGCTGAATATCTGAATATCCCGTTACAATTATAAATGGGGCATCATATTCCATTGCTTTCAGCACTTCCACTAATTCTTTTCCATTCATATCAGGCAAGCTGAAATCAATCAAAAGCAAATCAGGATTAACTTCTTTATAATTCTCAATTAATTGGGCTGCCATAGTATATCCATGAACATCATGACCTAGTTTCTCTAACCGAAAAGACACTAATTTATTTAATGATTGATTGTCTTCTACAAGTATTATTTTCATATGATATGGTTTTAATTATAAAGATATATTAAAAATATTAAGCATCTGCCTTTAATAACTTAAGTAATAATGATGAGTTATATCAGCAAATATACTTAGACCAACAATTACGGCTTTTTCCTCTATTTTCAGGCTATGATACGCCGTACTTTAGTATTGTCATTAACAACAAATTTAATCAATAAATTGAAATGAAAATAAAAAAACAAATAATAATCCTCACCATTATAACAATAACACTTGCTTTTCAGGCAACTGCTCAAATGCCGCAAGCAAATTTCAATGTAGAGCAAAACGGTAATTGTACACCAGTTTCTGTTGATTTCACTAACACTTCACAAGGCGATTCATTAGAATATCATTGGGATCTTGGTAATGGTAATACTTCACAGCTTGAAAACCCGCAAGCCATTTACAATCAAAGTGGAACATATACTGTTCAATTAATTGTTTCAAACAGCGAAGGAATTGACAGTTTAACAATTGAAGATGCCATAGTAGTTTATACAAAACCCGAAATAAACCTAAGTTCACATGGTGACAAAGCTGGTTGTCTTCCTTTTCAACGAAGCTTTTCGGTAAACTCATCAAATCAGGACAATGTGAATTATCAATGGGATTTTGGTACCGGAACAATTTTACAAGGTGAGACTGTCGATGTTGATTTCACAAATGCTGGGGAGTACAACTTACTTTTAACTGCCGTAAATCCTAATGACTGCGTACAAACAAAATATTTCGAGTCGGTTGCAGAAGCATATGCACTACCTGATTTTGAAATAAGTGCTAATATGCAAAGTTTTTGTCAGGAAAATCCACAAGTTGATTTTTCATTACAAACTGATGAAGCACTTTTATCACATATTTGGGATTTTGGGGACAATAACAGCAGCCTTGAAATGAATCCTTCTCATATTTATAATGCAGAAGGCAGCTTTGATGTCTCCTGTACCGTAACAAATACAAATAACTGCAGTACAAGTTTTACAGAAGAAGGAATGATAGAAATTGCTCCTGTTATTGCTGATTTTGCACTTGGTGATACAATCTCCTGCTCATCAATTATTGATTTCCAAAACCTATCTTCTGCATATCGTTATGCAAGTTGGGATTTTGGCGATGGCGCCACATCAAATCAGGTTAATCCACAACATGAATTTTCAGAGCCTGGAGAATACACCATTAGCTTAACAGTATGGAATGATGATGGTTGTGAAGATGAAATCAGTAAGAACATAATCGTCGATTTTGTTCTTGCTGACTTCACAGTCTCAGATAACAGTTTCTGTGAGCTGCCTGCATTTATTCAATATACATCACAATCGTTTAATGCCGTATCGTGGGAATACCATTTAGGTTGTGGGCAGATTTTTAATATAGAAAATCCTATCAGTTTATTAACAGATTCAATTTTTCTTGGCTCAATAAATTTACAAGCAAACTTAAACGACACATTAATTGCAACAAGCCCACACGGATGTATTGACACAATTGTAAAGCTAAGCAATGTTGAAATTAATCAGCCAAGAGCATATTTTACACCAAATGATTTACCAGGACATATTCGTTTTGCACGAGGTTGTGTCCCATTTACTGTGAATTTCAATGAAGCGTCGTTATATAATAATGTACAAGACGAAATCATTTCATTTCACTGGGATTTTGGAGACGGATCCACATCAAACTTACAACATCCGAGTCATACATGGAATCAAGTCGGAGAATATGAGGTAAAGCTTATTATAGAAACAGGAGCAGGATGCTCTAATTCATTTAAAACGAACATCGAAGTTGGCAGTCCTCAACTTGCAAATTTTGATTTATTAGCTGAAGACACCGTTTGTGCAAGTGAATACGTACAACTAGTGAACAGTTCATCAGATAATGAATTAATTGATCAATGGATGTGGAGTTTCTCTGATGGCGGCATGAGTATGTCTCCTAACCCATCCTACCACTTTACAGACACAGGTTCTATGGACATATCACTTGTTGTTGGTTATAATGGATGCTGGAGTGAACCTGCAGCAATGAATAATGCGTTGTATGTTATGGGACCCGTAGCTGAATTTACCTATCAATATGATTGTGAAAACCCTTTAACCCATAACTTCTCAGCCGATATAACAGAAGCAGATCATTGGTATTGGGATTTAGGTGATGGAACAACAGGGTTTGTGAATGAAACAGAGTTTTCTTATGAATATGCAGAGTCTGGAAATTATCAAGTTCAAATTATTAGTGAAAACTATGACAATGCCTGTCAATACAACTACAGAAGAACCTTAAAGCCACGAGACTTAAAAGCTATCATCTCACTTGACACTACCTATGGATGTCCTGGGTTAACGGTTCATGCCAACGGAGAACAAAGTTTATTTACTATTCCGGTAGAACATTCAAATAAATGGGGGAAATACAGATATATTATTGAAGAAGAAGCAATTGACACGGTATTAAATTCTGAATTTATTCATGAATTTAATAATCCCGGCACTTATGAAATGAAATTGGTAGTAAAAGACAGAAACGGCTGTGTTGATACTGCAAGTCAAACAATTCGTATTTTTGGAGCAAACGGACAAATCATTGCTGATAATCAGGAAGGATGCACACCACTAAATGTTAATTATTCCTCTGAAATAATTAGCGACACAAGCATCGTTTCATGGCAATGGAACTTCGATGACGGATTAAACTCAGACGAGCAAAATCCCTTACACATATATACAACAGGCGGAAACTTTAGTCCAGAACTAATAACAATTGATGAGCTAGGATGCGAATCGCTGATAACATTTGATGGTTTAATAATATCAATTCAACCCTCTGCGGATTTTACCGTTTCAAAACGAGGGCTATGTGTTGAAGATGAAGTAACGTTTGAAGCCACACAACAAATATCCAACACAACTTATCAATGGACATTTGGGAATGGACAATTGTCAGAAGAGAGTATTGCAAATGTTCAATATTTAAATGCAGGACTATACGATGTATCACTTTTTGTCAGGGATAGCAATCAATGTACAAATCAACTGACTAAATCAGATTTCATTTCTGTTGAAAACTACCCAACAGCAAATTTTTCAGCTGACAGTTTACTGTCAGTTTGTTATCCTTTCGAAGTCAGCTTTATAGATAACAGCTCTGAAAATGTAAGCAATTGGAACTGGAACTTTGGAAACGATAATATCATCTCGAATGTCGAAAATCCTACCTACACCTATGTTCAACCTGGTGTTTTTGATGTATCATTAATTGTTTCTACTGAAAACGGTTGTGCTGATACGCTAATTAAAGAAGCATACATTGATGTTGGTGGACCATCTGCTGACATTATTGTTCCTGACACAGCTTGCAAAGGAAGTATAATTAATTTCAGCTTGGACAATACACATAATATTTATTCAGCAACTTGGGATATGGGAAATGGTCAATTCATAAACGGAATGGATACTAGTTATTCATACAATCAAGCAGGCTCATACCACCCAGTAGTCTTATTAGAGAGTGATGCATTAGGAACATGTAGCAAAGCTTTTGAATTTAATATTGAAATTCCTTTAGTAAAAGCAGTTTTCACAGAAAAATCAAATGGAATTTGCCTTGGGAACAAAATTAAAATGGAAAATGAATCCATCGGTGCAAATTGTTATCACTGGAACTTTGGAGATGGAAATTCCAGTACAGATTGTGAGCCTATTCACACATATAATCAGGCAGGAACCTATAATAACGAGCTTATTGCAAAACTTGTTTTCGAAGATGGTAATTATTGTGCAGATACTAGTATTCATGAAATAACAGTATATCCGAAACCAAAAAGTGGTTTTTCATCCACTATTGACAATCCACATACCTGTGTACTGCCCAAATCGGTTTCTTTTAGAAATGAAAGCCTTGGAGCAGAATCTTATCATTGGATTTTTGATACACAAAGACCAACTCAAGCCGCTTCAGATGCAGTTAACCCGAGTTATTTATATCAAAATGCAGGTGAGCATCAAGTAACATTAATCAGTACTAATCAGTTCTCCTGTAGCGACACTACAGTAAAAAACATTGAAATACTGCCTGTTATTGAAGCAGATTTTGAAATCTCTGAAACAGCTGGTTGTGAGCCGTTGACAGTTAATTTTAATAACATCACAAGTTATGATAACACCTCAGATAGAATTATTGCGACAGATTTTTTCATTAATGAAGAGCCGGTATCAAGTGAAAATTCAATCTTAACACATGGAAATTACGATATCTCTATGATTACCGAGACAGCAAATGGCTGTATAGACACCTTAAAAATTGAAAATATGCTGCTTGTTCATCAATCTCCAAAAGCAAACTTTTCAATGCAGGCAAATGATAATCTCAATCATCCTGAAAAATATGGTGAAGTGCAATTCCTGAATGAATCCAATGCGTTTACCTTAAATTACGACATTCACTGGGAGTTTGGAGATGGATACCAAAGCACTGAATCGAATCCAGTGCATCGCTACAATTCATATGCTGATTTTAACGGAGAAGCATTTCAGGTTGAACTGACAGTTACAAATGAAAATGGATGTTCTGACATAAAAAATCAATCTGTAAGCATGGATTATTTCAATGGTTTATTTGTCCCAAATGCGGTTATACCAGACAAAGGAATAGGAGAACAACAATTATTCCTTCCTAAAGGGAAATCACTACACTCTTATCATTTGACAATTTTTAACCGAAACGGAAAAGTGGTCTTTGAAAGCTCAGCACTCGATCCAATTGATGGCAGTCCTATTGATGCTTGGGATGGCACAATCAATGGAAAATATGTCGATCAAGGAGTTTATGTATGGCAAATTGAAGCCGAATTTACTGATGGAAGCACTTGGTCATACAAAACGAAATCTGGGAAAGCCAAAAACACTGGAACATTTCTTGTGATACGTTAGTCAATATTTCACTTCATACCGATTGTGATTCAAAACTACCGATATGCTACGTCTATCGGTGTTGAATTTGCATCGGCATTATACTTATAATTTTGATTAATAAATGATATTATATAAGCCTGCAAAAAAGCACTCGGATTTAAGACTGATACCAAAACAAATAGTATCAAGAAAAAACATGCAGAATAACAGTTTTGATTGCGAGTTTCAAACATACAGGAAATACAGTGTGAGCCTGCCTGACGGCAGGCAAGCAGAGCAGTCAGGTAATGAGTTAATAAATAGTATAACTTAGAAAACAATGCCTTATTTTCAATTTCTAATAAATGCATATCCGTAAAAATACCTGATTGTTTCCATATATCACCTAAGTCTTGCTACTGATACAATTTTAAGTGTTTTTCCTGTTTTATTCTATACGTTTCCACCGTATCTTTAAATAAATAAAACAGGCATACTATGAAAGCAATATTTATCGCCATACTATTTGCCTTTGGTATTCAATTCGGGATGTCACAAGATTTAAATTTCTCGCAGTTTTACCATAATAAAACCTTGATAAATCCCGCTTATACAGGCTTAAACAAATCGGTTACTGCAACAGGCTTGCATCGTAATCAATGGATGGGAGTTGGAGATGAAAATTTGTTTCAATCAACAGCCATAGTGCTTGATTATGGATTATCAGAAAAAAGTTCCGGAAAATATGGAAGCGGACTTGGATTTGGACTCATTTACACACACAGCACTACCGGAATATCACGATATACTACGGATGAAGTAAAGCTTAATATATCATCGGATGCTGCACGGATTGGAAAAGAAAAACATGGATTTATGGCGCAATTGCCTGTGGGAATTAGTATTGGATATATAAATCAAGGCTATGATTGGCAATCACTCGTTTTTTCTGACCAACTTGATCCAGTTTTGGGTGTGGTTTCATCTGGAAACGGAATTCCGACTGAATTAATCAACCAATCAGAATCTAAATTTTTAAACGTAGGTTTTGGAGGTATGTTTGGACTGAAATTTCACAAGAAACGACATCAAGCAACTTATGCAAATATTGGATACAGTTTTGAAAAATATATTTCAATAAATCATAACACTTCAGCGAGTTATCAAATTCCTAATAAATGGAATATTAATGCATTTTACCACCAACCGATTCATGAAAACATGATAAGTAGTGGAGTGATTTATCAATCACAAGGCAATTTGCAAAATTTCATTATAGGCGCTGCATTTGTTACAGAATACAACTTTAGTATTGGAACATGGTTAAGAAATCAATATCATGGATTTGATATTGATAATTATTCTGATTTAATTTTTAATTTCACTTATCATTACAAGCAATTTCAATTTGGATACGCCTACGATATGGGGATCTCTAGCTTAAGTAATAAAAACTCGAAAGGAACACATGAAATTAGCATAAAAATCCAACTATTTGATGATCGTAAGCGTGTTGACAAGCGCATTAGAAGTAATAGCACCTGTTTTTTTCAAGGCTTAGGTTAAGATATTTGTATGAGATTTTAACAGGATTTTTAAACTGCTAGCCGTTTTTAACCGTTAGTAACGACTATTGTCTGATTTAACAATGCACACAGCCTTTATACCAAATTGCAAATCGTAATTTAACGACATAGGAAACTTAACTGTGAGCTACAAAAATCAAAAATAAGACATTAATCAAGTATAAAAATTCAACTCTTTGATGATCGTAAGCGTGTTGACAAGCGCATTAGAAGTAATAGCACCTGTTTTTTCCAAGGCTTAGGTTAAGATATTTGTATGAGATTTTAACAGGATTTTTAAACTGCTAGCCGTTTTTAACCGTTAGTAACGACTATTGTCTGATTTAACAATGCACACAGCCTTTATACCAAATCATTAATAATCAATCTTCAAAACATCGATTTAAAACTTCATACAATTGTTTTTTATTAATTGGCTTTGGAATGTAATCATCAAATCCATCAGACAGAAATTTTCTCTTCTCACCTTCTAAAGCAAAGGCCGTTTGCGCAATGATTTTAATTTTTGGATAGGAAGCTTTAATAATTTTCATTGCCTCTATCCCATTCATTATCGGCATTTGAATGTCCATTAATATCACATCTATTTCGTTGTGATACTTTTTGACAATATCGACAGCTTGCTTACCATTTGTGCCGCTATACGTATTTATTTCAGTTTTTCTCAATAAAACTTTTACAAAACTTAAAATATCCTCTTTGTCATCAACAATTAATATAGTTTTATCATTCCAATTAAATTGTTTATTAGATGACTTGTTTATAGTCGTTTGTCTGTCATTATTTTTTGTATTTGTCTCACCTATGGGTAAGGAAAAATAAAAGCATGAACCTTTTTCTTTATTAGACTTCACCCAAATCTTTCCTCCTAAATAGTTTACTAGCTCACGTATTATGGTTAAGCCTAACCCCTGCCCATCATTACTTTTACTATCATTTATTTGTTGAAATTTATCAAATATTTTTTCTTGATTCACTTGCGAAATTCCTTCCCCTGTATCCTTTACAAAAAACACTAATTCGTTAGGATGCTCTTGGTTATAACCAAACTCTATTGAACCAGAATCAGTATGTTTTACAGCATTTGAGAGCAAGTTGCTCATAATTTGCTGAAAACGTTGTTCATCAGTATTAATCATGCAATTATCATCAGGCATATCAGTAATAACATGCAATTCAACATCTGACTTATTTGCTTCTTCCATTATTTGTTGATAAATTGAACGGAGTTGATTTAGGGATGAATTTATTGGAAATAAATGTTTAAATATCTTCAGCTTATTATCCTCAATCTTTGCAATATCTATAATATCAGAAATAAGTCGCAATAATTGTTTAGCATTTGTATTAATCAATTCAATAAACTCCTGTTTTTCATTTAAATCCAAATCAGCATCTTCTGCCAGAATTTTCGAAAAACCAATAATAGAATTCATTGGATTACGAATTTCGTGACTCATATTTGCAAGAAATGATGATTTTAAACCATCGCTTTTTTCGGCTTGATTTTTCGCCTTTATTAATTCTTGCTCAATTATCTTTTCCGTTGTAGTATCAATCGCCATACCCACAATCATTTCATACCGTCCATGAATTGAAATCGGCATTTGAAACAAGTTTATGAATTTCGTTTCTCCATTAATTATAAATTTCTCATCAATAAACTCAAGAGAAAGTCCGGATTCCAAACACTGATTATCTCGAGTCTCAATGAGTTTGGCAAACGAATCTTGGTGAATGTCGCGAACTGTTTTACCAATGGCATGCTTCCGTTGTATATTGAATAGTTTTTCAGATGCATTATTCCACAAATTATATGTTTTTGTTTTTGCATCTTTTGCAAATACAGCAACTGGAAGCTTTTCTAACAAATTATCTAAAAGCTTTTGGTTTTGATACAATTGCTCCTCCTGTGATTTCTGTACTCTTATATCTTGCACAGAACCTTGAATTAATGGCAATTTACGTGTTTTATCGGAAAAGTTTCGAATCGAATTGACTTCTATCCACCATATCTCTTCGTTTATAATAATCCGAAATTGCTCTGTAATATCATGCTTTCGCCCTATTTGATCTTCAAACAGAGAACGTATCTTCTCTTGATCGTCAGGATACACAAGTTGAAGAAATTGCATACTTGATAGCGTGTCAGCTATATCTATATCAGGAAAAGATTTAAAAAAAGATTTAAATCCTCGCAATTCATCAGTTTCAATATCGAATTCCCAATACGCAATTTTCCTCATGTCTTGAGTTAATGCTAATTCATCAAGTTTTTGCCGCAATTGATTCTGGGTTTCTATAAAATCACTGATGTTTTCAATGAACATAACAAGCTCAGCCTGATTAGACATTGAATTCTTCACTCGCATTATTCGAATAAATAAATAAAGCGTCTCACCGGTCTCTAAGGTGATTTCACGCTGAATATTCAATCTTTGGTCGGGTAATTTTTTAATTTTATTTGTGAAACCTGTAAAATCACAAAATTCATCACCGATAATTCTTTCACACAAATTACATCTCTGGTAAATTTTAAAAGAATGATGACCAAAAAGCTCAAGAAGCGAATTGTTAACAAAAATAATCTGTCCACTTTTGTTAAATTGTATAATACCAACCGGACTATAGTTCATTATTCCATAAAAATAATCTCGCTCAAGAATTGCATTTTTAGATACAGTATCAACATCAGAAATTTTCCTTATAGCAGCAATAACCTTGTTCTTCTCATAAGGAAGCATGCGCGTATCAAAATGCAAATGCTCACCTTTTATTGCTAAATAATATGCATATACTTCATTTTTTTGTGTTGCAATGACTGAATTCATTTTATCGTAAGTCAGCTTGGCAAGTGTATCCGGTAATATTGTTTCAAGTTTTGATCCAGTAATATGCTCTTCGGGGATAAGCAAATCTATTTTATGATTCGTATAGAAATCTTCAAATACCCCATTTTCATTAATTACAAATATTATATCCGGCAAAGCCAAAAGCAATCGAGGATCGGTAATGTCGCTCAATTTAGTTTGAATAGAAAATTCATCACTGTCTATTTCATTAACACCGGCGCTTTGCAGCTCTTTTTCCAGATTATTAACATCTGTTTTTAATTGTCGGAGTTTTTCTATTTTCTCGCTATATGTTTTCAAATCTCCCAAATTTTATAATTATGAATAAAGATAAATATTTATTAACGATATAAGAAGTTAAGTTTAAAGAAATTCAGCTTGTTGTGAAAAAAAAAATCAAATTGTTAGTAAAAAGGTTTGCCAAAGAAAAAATAAAAGATTTAATTCGCATAAATTTTAAAAATATTATTTATGAACAAATTATTTATCCTTCCCGCAATTATTTTATTAAGTACAATTTTATTCTTTTCTTGCTCGACAAGTGAAAAATCATCACAAGATGAAAGTATTGAATTAACAAGTAAAGCCGACTCGGCATCTTGGATAATTGGTATCCAAATTGCTGACAATTTCAAAAAACAAAAGCTTGCAGACAAACTTGAGTTAGACATTATGTTTGCTGCAATGGAAGCTCAAATGGAGAGTGAAGAACTCTTAATTGATTTACAAGAAGGAAACAAAGTCGTTGGTGAATTTATACAAGAAGCTGCTAAATCAGGTAGTGCCGGAAAAATTACTGAAGGCGAAGCATTTTTAGAGAAAAATGCAAAACGTGATGAAGTGACAGTAACAAACTCCGGTTTGCAATATGAAATTTTAACAGAAGGTAATGGAGAAATTCCAACTGCTGAAAATGTGGTTAAAACACATTATCACGGAACATTACTTGATGGAACAGTGTTCGACTCCTCAGTAGAACGTAGAAAACCTGCTGAATTTCCAGTGAATGGAGTAATTAAAGGTTGGGTTGAAGCATTACAAATGATGCCTGTCGGATCAAAATGGAAATTATATATCCCTTACGATCTAGCATACGGAGAGCGTGGCGCAGGTAATGCAATTGGCCCATATGAAACGCTTATTTTCGAAATTGAACTGATTGAAATCGTTAAATAAACCACTAATAACTAAGTATGAAAAATAAAAGTTTGATTTCGATTAATGATTACTCCCCGGGGGATTATTATCGCATTTTGGAGTTAGCCGAAGCTTTCGAGAAAAATCCCAATCAAAACCTATTAGAGAAACATGTAGTTGCTTCTCTTTTTTTTGAGCCATCCACAAGGACACGCTTAAGTTTTGAATCGGCTATAGCCCGGCTCGGTGGTAAAATTATTGGTTTTTCTGAAACCGCAAGCACTAGCGTATCAAAAGGAGAAAGCCTGTCTGATACAATTAAAACTGTCAGTCAGTATAGTGATCTTATCATTATGCGACATCCCATTGAAGGCAGTGCTAGATATGCAAGTGAAGTTGCATCGGTACCAGTTATTAATGCCGGTGATGGCGCAAATCAACATCCCACTCAGTGTCTTTTAGATTTATTTTCAATCAAGAAAACACAAGGGACACTTGAAAATCTAAATATTTTCCTCGTTGGCGATTTGAAATACGGAAGAACAGTACATTCCTTATTGATAGCAATGTCTCACTTTAATCCGATTTTTAATTTCATTTCACCAGAAAATCTTAAAATGCCAGAAGAATACAAAGACTATCTTGACTCAAAAGGCATTAAATACTATGAACATCAGGAATTTACGGATATCATTAGCGAAGCAGACATTATGTATGTTACTCGCGTACAAAAAGAACGCTTTTCCGACCCAATGGAATATGAAAAAGTAAAAAATGCTTATGTACTAAAGCGTGAAATGCTTATAAACACGAAGCCAAATATGAAAATACTTCATCCTCTACCACGTGTCAATGAAATTGATACTAATGTGGATGATGATCCTCGTGCATATTATTTCCCACAAGCGCTTAATGGTGTTTATACACGTATGGCAATTATGAGTTTAATTCTCGGACTTAAAAAATAAAATCATGAAAAAACGCAAAGAACTTACTGTTTCAGCTATTGAAAATGGCACAGTAATCGACCACATACCGGCAGAAAGTTTATTTAAAGTGATTTCTATTATGCAGATTGAAACCATGAATACAACAATTACCATTGGCAACAATCTTGATAGCAAGCGACTAGGCAAAAAAGGGATTGTTAAAATTGCAAATAAATATTTTTCAGTTGAGGATATTAATAAAATTGCACTAATTGCTCCAACTGCTCGAATTAATATTATTAAAGATTATAAAGTTTCAGACAAACAAAAGGTTGAAATACCCGAAAATATCATGGGAATATTTAAGTGTATGAATCCAAAATGCATTACCAATAATGAAAAAATGAAAACAAAATTTGCAGTTGTTGAAAAAAAGGACAAATTGCAGTTGAAATGTCATTATTGCGAAAAGCATACTGACCAAGAGCACTTTGAAACCATATAATTATGAAACATTTTTTAGTATTTATAACTGTCGGATTAATTTTGTCTGTTTCATTGCATGCACAAGACAAAGCAATGCACAAAGCAGTTGAAGGCAACAATGCATTTTGTTTTGATTGGATGCGTGAATCGTATCAGAAAAATGAAAATCAAATATTTAGTCCGCAGTCAATATCCATCGCTTTATCAATGGCATATGATGGTGCCAAATGGAGAACAAAGTGGGAAATGGCAAAAGTGATGCATTTCCATAGAAATGATAATAATAATCATGATGCTTGGACATCGTATATCGAATATTTTAAACAAATTAAAACTCCCCTATTTTATTCAGCCAATGCTGCCTGGATACAAAAGGATTTCCATTTTTTACCCGAGTACATTAAATCTATTGAAACCTATAAAGCAAAAATAAAAGCTGTTGATTTTAGAAATACACTAAGTCGCGAAGATGCCCGTAAGCAAATGAATGCTTGGGTTGAAAATAAAACCAAGCGAAAAATCAGAAAGCTGATTCGCAAAAGTGATGTTAATGACCAAACACGATTAGTGCTTATCAATGCAATTTATTTTAATGCAAAATGGCAACAAGAATTTCCTTCAAAAATGACTAAAAAGCGTGCTTTTGATGGCGACAAAAGCAAATCATGCGAATTCATGCACAATGAAGGAGAATATGCTTGGATGCAAAACGAAAACTATACTGCCATTGAATTGCCATATCAATCTGAATTATCAAGTATGTATATTTTATTACCAAATGAAGATTCTGATATTGCAAGTTTACTTGATTCATTTAATGGTGATTCATTTAATGAAATCTGTCAAAGCATGAAAAAAGAAAAATTGCGGATTGGTATTCCAAAATTCAATTTATCATCACGTACCCAAATGAAAAAACAACTCATGAAAATGGGCATGCAACGTGCTTTTACGCAAGATGCTAATTTCAAAGGAATGAATGGAAAGCTGAATTTAATGATTGATGAAGTAATCCATCAGGCAGTTATTGATGTTAATGAAGAAGGAACAGAAGCTAGTGCAGCAACAGCCGTAGTCGTTCGTGAGAAGCAGCAAAAAGTGGTTCCTGAGTTCATTGCAGATCGTCCATTTATATTTATTATTAAAGAAAACAAATTAGGAAGCATTTTATTCGCTGGTATATTAGAAAATCCATTAATTTTGTCAAAATGAAAATATTACAAAAAATAATTATAATATTCATAGTACTTGCTTTTATCAATAGCACTGCCAATGCCCAGTTTGGGTATAAAAATGATTACGAAACCATTGACGGAGTTGGAATTTCCTATAAATGGGCAAAATCAAAATGGTGGAAAAAATCCTCTCCCAAGCAATTGCGCTTTAAAATGAAAAACACCAATGACTCTAAAGTAGCAATTAAATTTGAGCTGGTTTATTTATTAGATCACATTGTGAAATTTCAAAGTGGAACATTAGAGACCGAGATTAAAGCAGGAAAAGCCCTTTCGGGAAAATTAAACGGATTTTATTTTGAAAGTCCTGATATTCCTAACAAAAAGCTTGAATCTGAGAAATTTGATTGGGAGTTTTTGTTTTTTGAAGTAACACCTTTGAAAGAAAATGAATAAAATATTAACTAAAACAAATAGATATTATGAAAAGAACTATTTTTGGATTAATTACCATGGTCGCATTTTTCGCATTCAGTTGTCAAAATGCTGAAACTAACACTGATGAAGAAAATCAGGAAAAAACAGAACAAACTGAAGAAGCTGAAGCAGAAGCAGGTTGTTGTCAAGAACATGTTGAAAATTGTGACGGAACAAAAACCGTTGATGATGTATTGGCAAATTTTAAAGAAATGACAGACCAAGAAATTAAAGTATGTGGAAAAGCAACTCATGTCTGTGTTCACAGTGGACAACGTTTATTCTTGACTGCTGAAAATAGTGAAGATGTAATGGTTGTTACCACCGAGGATGTTTTCTCTGAAGACTTAGTTGGTAAAAAACTAGTTGTTACAGGTAACATTGTAATGGGTGAGGTTGAGCACAACCATGACGACATTGCAGAAGAAGATCATATTGAAGATGAGCAACATGAAAATGCAAATCAAAAAACCTTCACGCTTGCAGCAACTTCATGTAAAACTTGTGTTTGCAAAGGGGAAGAATAATATTAACAATCGTATATATATATAAAAGGCGAGCCAAACGGTTCGCCTTTTTTATATCATTTTTTCAAATTAAAGTATTTGAATATAATCTTCAATTTGTTGAATAGCAATTTTCACATCATCATGTAACTGATTAATTTGATTTTCAAAATCAGGAAAACTTGTTCCATCAGCAGTTACTGTTTCTATCACATTAAAGCGCTCACTAATGGTTTCCATTCCCATAATAGCAACTGACGATTTGGCTCTGTGAGCAATTTCACTCACTCCAACCCAATCATTATTATTAAAACGCATTTCTAATAAATCAAAATATTCCTGATATTTTTCTTTAAACACCAAAAACATTTCTTTCAAAAGAACAGGATCGTATCCCGTTCTTTTGTTCAACAAATTAACTTCAAACTTTTTTACCATAATTAATGACGGCGAACTAAGCGTTTGTTAACAAATGTTGACAGGAATCTTTCACGATAAGAACGTCCTATTGGAATTCTTGTATCTTCAACAATAACATCTTCGCCATCAATCTCATCAATATGATTTACATTAATGATGTATGATTTACTGGTACGGAAGAAAACAGCGCTAGGTAATTTACCATGAATTGTTTTCACATTCATAGCTGTCATGTACCGTCCTTTGTTAGCATGAAGAATTACATAATCTTTCAAACCTTCGATGAAGTAAATATCATTATAGTTTAATTTAATGTATTTACGTTCTGATTTCACAAAAATGAAATCGTTATTAAAATCCAGAGCTGCTGGCTCATCATTTGTCCTCAGCAATGCTTCAACTTTGTTGATTGCTTTTAGGAAGCGTTCCATCTTGATAGGTTTCAACAGATAGTCCACAACGTCTAATTCAAAAGCTTCTACAGCATATTGTGGGAAGGCAGTTGTAAGAATAACATGTGGAGCGTGTTTAAGACTCTTAATAAAATCCAAACCTGACAAACCTGGCAATTCGATGTCTAAAAACATTAAATCAACATCATTTTCACGCAAAAATTCATTTGCTTTTAGGGCGTTGTCAAAACTACCCAGTAATTCAACATTAGGAAGTTCCTTAATGTTCAATTTAATTGCTTCTCTTGCAAGAGCTTCATCATCTACTACAATACAATTCATATAATCCAAATTTAAAAGTTAAAATTCATTTTTATTTATAGCATTTACAACAAATAGTCTCATCTATTTGTTTAATTTCATCACTTTAACATTATCATATCAAACATAAGCT
>JAYEFQ010000108.1:0-12384 GCA_034658655.1 Bacteroidota bacterium | reverse complement strand
TTTTTTCTTTTCTCCTTTGCGAAACTTTGCCCCTTTGCGAATCTTTGCGCTACTTTTTTTTGCGCGTCAAACTCCTTTTAGTTTTTCTCTGCGTCCCTCTGCGCTACACTTCGCCCAGCCAAGCGACATAGAAAGCGAAGATTTGAGTAAAATGAAAAAAATGAAACGTCTTTTTCATATAATCTTCTGACATTCTATGAAATATTTTGTAAATTTACAAAAATCCATATAATGTCCGGAGGTAAAAACCTTATATACTTGCTGTTTTTGGGCTTTGCCCTTTGTATATTGCTGCCAGGCAAATCTCAGGATATCCATTTTTCACAATTTATAAATGCTCCACTTCATCTTAATCCCGCTGAAACTGGAATGTTTAACGGAGATATCCGCTTTGTTGCAAATCATAAACGACAATGGAAAGCTTTCGAGGATGCATATAGTACTATCGCGGCAAGTGCCGACATGACTTTACTTAAGGATAAAAAAATTAAACCTTCCGTCGGACTTTTGCTCGCTAACGATGTTGCCGGAGATGGCGATTTCGGAACTTTTCGTACAGAAATCCCGATTGCTGCTAATTTTCAATATGAAAAAGCAACTTTTAGTCTTGGAATTTCCCCAGCAATTGTACAGCACGGACTTAATTTTAATGCACTCTATTTTGGAAGTCAATATGATGGTGATCAATTTGATCCCAGTTTGCCAAATTATGAAATACCTGATGTTGAGCGTTTTAATTATTTTGATTTGTCGTCTGGCATATTAACAAGCTATCGGATAAACGATAGTGCTTCTTTCGTTCTCGGAGCCTCTGTAAATCATCTACTTGCACCACAGAAATCCTTTTATACAAACCCACTTGTGGTGCTTGATTTAAGATGGCAGATATATGCCACAGGAAGTATGCAAATTGCTGAAGACATTTTTGCTATGCCTGCTTTTTTGTTTATGAAACAAGGTGTATATCGAGAAATAAATTTCGGAAGCAATTTTCGTTTTGATTTTAATCCACTCGGGCTTCGTTCAATGTTCGTAGGTGCTTATTTAAGAACAAAAGATGCCGGAATTCTAATGTTCGGAATGGATTATAATAAAACATGTTTCCAAATTAGTTATGATATCAATTTCTCTGGTTTACGAACCATTAGTAGAGGTAGAGGAGGGGTCGAATTGTCACTTGTTTATATTTTTCAAAAAACACGAATACTAACCAGTCCACCGGTAAGAAAATGTCCCGATTTTATATAAATATTATTATACTCATTTGTGTTGGAATGAGTTCTGTTCTGAATGCACAGGATATAAAAACCCTTGTGTATAGTGGTGACAGAGCAGTAGAACAAGGTAATTATTTTGGCGCGGCTAATTTTTATAAACGAGCACTTAGAATTAATCCTAATATGCCGCAAGTAAATTATAAAATTGCGGAAGCATACCGTTTTGATAATGATTATCAAAAAGCTGCAAAATATTACAAAAAGCTCATTCCGAATTGGACAGAAAAATATCCATACATTGAATTTCACCTTGCAAATATGCTTAAGTCACGGGCAGATTATTTGATAGCGCAATATCATTTTCGAAATTTTCATAAAAGTTATGAACCCGAAAATTCTGATGATTATTATGCAATTCGTGCTAAACGTGAAGTTATTGCATGTGAATTGGCGCAAAAAATGAGGTTTTATCCGGGGTTTGAAGAAATTATACATTTTGATACTACCGTAAATTCTTATTTTGCTGAGTTTGCAATGCACGGAAAGAAAGACAGTATTGTTTTTTTTACATCGATTTTACCCGATACGCTTGAAATTGAAAATTTCTATGCACGAATTTATTCCCTTAAAATTGATGCTGAATCTGGGAACAGACAAAAGACAAAGCTTCCTAGTTATATTAATATACCCCAGGTTGATGTTGCCAACCCATTTTATGATGAAAAAAATAATTCGTTGTATTATACAGTTAGCGATACATTGCCTTCGCGAATAATGAAAACAAATTGGATTAATGGAAAGTGGACGAGTCCTGAGAAATTACCCAAAATTGTCAACTCCCCAGGGTCAAGTAATACGCATCCATCCATTGCACATACCGACAGTGCGTCATTTATCTTATATGCATCGGATAAGCCCGGTGGGATGGGTGGTTTTGATATTTATTACAATCAGATTTTTCCAGATGGCAGTTTTTCTGTTCCTAAAAACTGGGGACGGCGTGAGCTCGGGAATTCAAAATTTGCTTATTTGATTGACACAACTTCCCAATTTAATACCATCGGAAATGAAATTTCACCATATTATAATGTGTCGGATTCGACATTGTATTTTAGCTCCGACTGGCATTATGGTGCCGGAGCCTATGATATTTTCAAAATGAAAGCTACCATAGGAGACACAGCTCAAATTGAAAACTTGGGATTTCCTGTCAATTCGCCACAAAATGATCTATACTATCGTATTGACCAAAGTGGTCGCCTCGCTTTTTTAACATCAAATCGCGATGAAGCGCTTGCAGAAAAGCATCTTTCATGTTGTAATGATATCTTTACATATGAAATTCCTGAAATTATTATTCCAAAAACCGAAGAAGAAATTATTCAGGAACAAATATCGATTTTAACTAAAACAGCTGTAGAGTTAATCCCAATTACATTGTATTTCCATAACGATCGTCCTGGATCCGCTTCTTGGGATACAGTAACAGAAATCAATTACGAACAAAGTTTTAATAATTACATAGCTCGCGAAACTGAATATAGTCAAAAGTTTTCTGCCGGTTTATCCGGAGAACAGGCAATTGTAGCGCAAGATAACATCGAAGTGTTTTTTAATAAATACGTGAATGGAGAATTCCAAAAGTTGCGTGAATTTATGCTCTTGATGGAGGAGCTTTTAAAGAAAAATCAAAATGTGTTAGTTACCATTAAAGGATATACCAGCCCGCTAAATACACCGGAGTATAATTTGAATTTGGCAAAACGACGAATTAGCAGCTTGAGAAATTATTTGAAAGAATATAAAAGCGGAAGTTTCGTTAAATATATTGATAAAGGATTATTGACAATTGAAACTATGCCATATGGAGATACTCAGGTTCCTGAGGGTGTGAGTGATGACCCGAATGATAGACGAAACTCAGTTTATAATCCGCTTGCTGCTAAAGAAAGGCGTATTCAAGTAATTGCAGTGAAGTTTTCACAGAATAATAACTAAAACTATATAATTATGAAAGAACGTACATTCACAATGATTAAACCACTTGCTGTTCAAAACGGATTCATTGCACCAATTTTAGATGATATCCATAAAGCCGGGTTTAAAATTATTGCGATTAAAATGAAACACTTAACACAGGAGCATGCACAGCTATTTTATGATATTCATAAAGACAAAGCGTTTTATAATACCTTGGTAGATTTTATGAGCTCGGGACCGGTTGTAGCGGTTGTACTTGAAAAAGACAATGCAGTGGAAGATTATAGGAAATTAATTGGAAATACTGATCCACAAAAAGCGGTTGAAGGTACAATACGTTCTAAGTATGCACAAGATATCACCCATAATGCTGTCCATGGCTCTGATTCTATTGAAAATGCACAAAAAGAAATTTGTTTTTTCTTTAGTGAAACAGAGATATATTCAATTTAGCTTGTATTTATAACACGGGCTAGCAGTCTGAAAAGTGAATTCATCCGCTGTTTTTTTTTGATCTTCATCAAAACATATGGTGCGTCCGTCAGGTTTTAATGAATCTTTAACAAAATAATTTGGAATTAGTTTAAATAAGGTCTATTTTTACAATGAATTTAAAATGAATCTAAATTATTTGCCATATGAAAACAAATGAATTTAATAATAAGCTGATTGATCTCAAAGACAATTTAAAATATTTCGCATATAGTCTGGTTTCCAACGATGAAGAAGCCGACGATCTTGTACAGGAAACCTTTTTCAAAGCAATTTCTAATCAAGAAAAATATGCTGATAATACAAACTTCAAAGCATGGGTTTTTACTATCCTGAAAAATACTTTTATCAATAATTATAATAAAGCGGTGCGACAAAAAACGGCTTTCGATAACACTAAAGATTCCTATTATATTAATTCAGGTCAGGCAGAAAGTTCAATTAGTCCTGAAGCAACCTTTGCAGCGAATGAAATTTCAAAAGAAATTTATGAATTGGATGCTGCTTATCGTATCCCTTTTGAGCGATTTACGCAAGGGTTTAAATATCAGGAAATAGCGGATGAGCTTGACTTACCGATTGGTACTGTGAAAAGCCGAATCTTTTTTGCTCGTAAAAAATTAATGGAACAACTTAGCGATTTTCGTTAAAAAACATATCACTTATAATTGGCCATAAAGCTGCTGCATATCCTGTAGCAGCTTTTTTGGTATGTCCTCAATCCCATGCGACAATAGC
This sequence comes from Bacteroidota bacterium, assembly GCA_034658655.1. Taxonomy (GTDB): domain Bacteria; phylum Bacteroidota; class Bacteroidia; order Bacteroidales; family ML635J-15; genus JAQIBY01. Next base: position 7,957 of record JAYEFQ010000108.1, on the reverse strand, counting down.
GCGCTCAGTTCTTAGCCATGAAAGTTATGAGCCTGCTGAATCATTTGTGTTTTTTCTTTAGTGTCCAACTCCTTTTAGTTTTCCTCTGCGAAACTTTGCTCCTCTGTGAAACGTTGCGCTACTTTTTTCTGCGTTATTTTTCCCATCTCGTCCAACTCCTTTTATTTTTCCTCTGCGCTACTTTTTCTACCCGTCAAATTTTTTTTAGTTTTCCTTAGCGAAACTTTGCCCCTCTGCGAACCTTTGCGCTATTTTTCTTGCGCTACTTTCCCCTGCGCTACTTTTCCTTACGTGTCCAACTCTTTTTATTTTCGGCATTTGATTTGCATGCTTCAATATTGTGCATCATTAATTGCTGTTTATTGTTAGCAAAAATTGGAGAAACAATTTAGCTTTGTTATTTTTACAGAAATTCAGAAATCTATGCAGAAGACAATTTACATATTGATAGCATTTAGTTTGATAATCATGCCGTTTCAATCGTTTTCACAACGATTTCTCGAACGTGGTGATGAAGCGTTTGGGCGTGAACAATTTAAATTGGCAATCGATAATTATCAAAAACAATTTGATCGGAGTGAAAAGTCCCGAAAAACCCGAGCCGAGGTTTCTTACAAAATGGCACTGGCTTTTATGAGATTGTCAGAACCAGAAAAAGCAATCAATCATTTTCAAAATGCATTAGAATATAATTATAAGGATGAAAATTTGTATTTTGATTTATCCGAAGCTTATTTGCAATATGAGGAATTTGACAATGCAATTTCTGCCCTTGAAACATACAGGGAAAAAGTGCTTGATAATCCTCTTGTAGAAATAAAGATTGACCGTATTCACAAAACCCTTGAGGCATTGGAAAATCCGAATAATTATGAAGTGAAAATATTTGCATTAATAAATTCAGGAGAGTTAGATTTTTGTCCTTTCTTTGGGTACAAAGACTTTGATAAACTTTTCTTTACCAGTTCCAGATCCGTTTTAGATGATCCCGATATTAATCTTGAGTCTGGAGAATTATTTACTGACATTTATGAAATGGAGCGCGATCGGCGAACTGATGCATGGTCAGTTCCTGTAAAAAGCCGTGGTATGGTAAATACAGAGTATGATGAAGGTGCGGCTAGCTTAAATCGCCGTTATAATGTTCTGTATTTTAATCGATGTGAATATGATAAAAGTGTTGATAAAGGATGTCGCATTTTTATTTCGAAACGACGTAGTAGCTATTGGACTGAAGTTCGAGAACTTAAAATTCCTAGAATTCCTGAGGATATTAGTATTGGTCACCCTGCTATTTCTGAAGATGAGTTGGTGCTTTACTTTGTCGCTGACTCTATGCTTGGAGGATATGGAGGGAAAGATATTTATAAGGTAACACGTGAACGAAAATCGCATGATTTTGGTGCCCCTCAAAATTTAGGCCCCGATATTAATACTGTGCACGATGACTGTTTTCCTTATATCCGTTCAAACGATATTTTGTATTTTTCTCGTAATGGTGATGGAAGCATTGGTGGTTTAGACATTTATAAAGCCAAGCAATTAGGCCCAAGTACATATGAGGTTGAAAACATGGGTGTCCCGATAAATTCCCCAGCAGACGATTTTGGTATTGTATTTAAAGATGATGAAGAAGAAGGCTATTTCACATCTCGCCGCCGTGGTGGAGTTGGCAAATCTGATATTTACCATTTTATTATGCCTGATATTACCGCTAAGATTACCGGCATTGTGTGGGGTAAATTTAATAATGATAAGCTCGCTGATGTGGAAGTTAGCTTATGTGATCAGGAAGGAAATGAGATTGTGAACAAAAAAACCAATAAGTTTGGTGAATTTGAATTTAATTTAGAATTAAATGGAATTTATCAAATTTATTTTACAAAAGAGCCATATATCCCTGAAAGCATCCGTGTTTCAACAAAGGATTTGGATGCTCCAACTACCTTTAATCGGGAAGTTTTTCTTGATGGAATGTAGGAAATATTGCAAAACACTTTTAGTTATCACAGAATTCATTAATTTTATAACCCGAAAAAATTCTAAGATATGAAACGTTTATTTTTATTTACACTCCTATTAACCGGAGCAATAATTACACAGAGTTTTGCACAGACTAGCTCAAGAAAAGGAGATGCTGCTTTTGACCAATTCAGATATGAAGAGGCTATTGATTATTATTCAGAAGCGCTTACGGATGCAAAGAGCATGGAGGATTATGCGCTAATTGCATATAGAATTGCCTATTGCTACCGTGATATGAGACAAATGAATCTTGCAGAAGAGTTTTTTGTTAAAGCACTGAAAGCAAATTCTCAACGCTTAACCCCTGACGCGAGGCTTTATTATGCTGATGCGCTCCGAATGAATGGGAAATATGAAGATGCCATTGAGGTTTATGAAACCTATCTCGATATTGTCCCTGATGATTATCGGGCTGAAGTTGGAATAGAATCATGTAAAAAAGTGCCAAAATGGGAAAATAAGCCTACACGATACGAGGTGTCAACCATGGCATATTTTAATTCTATGCAACAAGATTTTGCTCCAGCATGGGCAGGTAGCAAGAATCGTACGGTATATTTTACAACATCCCGAGAAGGAACTGTTGGGGATAATAAAAACTTTAAATCAGGACAACAATTTACCGATATCTTTATGATTGAACAGGATCGTAAGGGAAATTGGAGTGAAGCAACGCCCCTAGGCGGATACGTTAATACAGAGCAGGACGAAGGCGCACCAAGCCTCACCGAAAAAGGTAACGAAATGTATTTTACAAGATGTTATGGCGGAGCAAAACGCGATGTGCCTTGTAAAATTTTCGTGGCAATGAAACGTGGTCGATCTTGGAGTGGTGAAGAAGAACTAGTAATTCAAGGGTTTGAAGGTTATGAAGTTGGATATCCGTGTATCACAAAAGATGAGTTGACATTGTATTTTGCAGCACAATCTCCAACCGGATTTGGCGGATCTGATTTGTTTAAAATTGAGCGTGAAGATGATAAAGACCCTTTTGGTGCTCCGATAAACCTTGGTAAAAATATTAATACAAGCGGCGACGAAGTATTTCCCTATATCCGCGATGACGGAGCATTGTATTTCGCTTCAGACGGACATGTCGGAATGGGTGGATTGGATATTTTCCGTACAGAATTTAATGAAGACGGCGGATTTAACAAGCCTGAAAATCTCAGACCTCCTTTGAACTCATCAGGTGATGATTTCGGAATTATTTTTTATGATAAACGTGAAAGAGGATATTTCTCTTCAAGCCGTTCGGGTGGAAAAGGGATGGATGATATTTATTTATTCAGAGTACCTCCGCTGGAAATTGCTGTCAGAGGCGTTGTTAGAGATACCACAAATCCACATTATGAATACCGTGTAAAAGGTGCTAAAATTCAGCTTATGACTGAGTCAGGACTCGTTTCCGCTTTTGAAACCAGTGAAGATGGCACTTACTTCTTCAAAAATCTTGAAGAAGACATGGATTATATCCTTAAAGCATCACTAGGTGAAGATTTCTTTGCAAATACTTATACCTTCTCAACTCGTGAGATTTATGTGGATACTACCATCGTGATTAATGTAAATATGGCGCAAATTCCACAAATTATTACTTTGCCGAATATTGAATATGACTTGAATAAAGCAACACTGCGTCCGGAATCTGCCGTATCACTTGACGGTTTGGTAAAAACATTGAATGATAATGCTCACCTTGCTATTGAATTGCGTGCTCATACCGATTTCCGTGGTTCCGATGAAAGCAATATGGATTTGTCGGAAAGACGCGCTAAATCCTGTGTGGATTATCTCGTTGAAAAGGGCATTGAAAAAGACAGATTGACTTGGAGAGGTTTTGGAGAATCTATGCCGCGCGTAGTTGATAGTCTTATTTCCGTAAAACATACTTTTATAAAGCCTGGTAAAATCCTAACAGAAGGATTTATCTTGAACTTACGTTCAAAAGACCAACGAGAAATTGCACATCAGCTTAATAGACGTACTGAGTTTAGTGTGAAATCTAAAACTTACGGACTCGAAGAAGGAGAAGATCCATTTGAAGTGGAAAATGAATATATCATTAAACAAGGAGAAGCAGAAGTTGAAGTTGGTGGTGGAGAATTTTAACTTATTTCTTTACAAGCACTTAATTACATAACTTTGTGGCGTTCGTATCTCTGCATATGAACGCCATTTTTATTGAATTTGTAAAATAAGTATATGAGTAATTCATCAAATCGATATCAAAATCGCGGAGTGTCCGCAACAAAAGAAGATGTGCATCAGGCAATTAAGCATATGGATAAAGGGATTTTTCCAAATGCTTTTTGTAAAATTCTGCCAGACATTCTTGCAGGTGATCCTGAATATTGTAATATAATGCATGCTGATGGTGCCGGTACAAAATCTGCTTTGGCATATATGTATTGGAAAGAAACTGGTGATTTGAATGTCTGGAAAGGCATTGCACAGGATGCAATCGTTATGAACATTGACGATTTACTTTGCGTGGGTGCAACCGACAATATTTTGCTTTCTTCAACCATAGGTCGAAATAAAAACCTTATTCCGGGCGAAGTTATTGCAGCAATTATTAATGGAACAGAAGAAATTTTGCAAAATCTTCGTGAGCTTGATGTTGATATCTGGCTCACTGGAGGTGAAACTGCCGATGTTGGTGATCTTGTCCGAACTGTGATTGTCGATTCTACTGTAACTGCACGAATGCCAAGAAAAGATGTGATTGCGAATGATAAAATTGCTCCCGGCGATGTGATTGTCGGCTTATCATCTTCTGGCTTGGCATCCTATGAAAACGAATACAATGGGGGTATGGGCAGCAATGGACTTACCTCTGCGAGACACGATGTGTTTTCAAAATATCTTGCAAAAAAGTATCCTGAAAGCTTTGATCCTTCTTTACCACAAAATTTGGTTTATTCAGGTTCTAAAAGTCTGATAGATAGCATGCAATTACTTGGGTTGGATGCCGGAAAACTTGTGCTTTCGCCTACCAGAACCTATGCCCCAATTATTAAGCAAGTGTTGGATTGTTTTGGTCATCGAATTCATGGAATGATTCATTGTAGCGGTGGAGCGCAGACTAAAGTTTTAAATTTTGTGGATAAACTACATATTATTAAAGATAATATGTTCGATTTACCTCCGCTGTTTCGCATGATACAAGCGGAATCAAATACTGATTGGAAAGAAATGTATCAGGTGTTTAATATGGGACATCGTTTCGAAATTTATTTAGAAGAAGCTTATGCTAATGAAATCATTAGTATTGCAAATGATTTTGATGTCGATGCTCAAATTATTGGGCGGGTTGAAGCCTCTGATAAAACCAAGCTTACGATTAATTCTGAGTTTGGAGAATTTATTTATTAAAAAAAACAAAGTGTATGAAATCAAATATGATATTAGAAAAGCTTGCAGGTGTAAATCAGCGCTTTGAGGAAATCGGGAGATTATTAACCGATCCTTCTGTTACTGCTGATATGGAGCGATATATAAAACTGAATAAAGAGTATAAAGACCTTGAGCCACTTAAAGATGCGTACAATCGGTACACTGCCTTGTTAAATGGTATTGCAGATGCTAAAGAAATGATTGCCAATGAAAGTGATGAAGAAATGAGGGAAATGGCAAAAGTTGAGTTAGATGAGTTGACCGAACAGCAAGAGCCGATGGTAGAAGAAATAAAATTCTTGTTGATTCCTAAAGATCCAGAGGATGTGAAAAATGCAGTGCTTGAAATTCGTGCCGGTTCCGGTGGAGATGAAGCCAGTATTTTTGCTGGTGATTTATATCGCATGTACACTAAATATTGTGAAAATAAAAAGTGGAAACTAGATGTTACTCGAGTGACAGAGGGGACACAGGGAGGCTTTAAGGAAATTGTTGCCACGGTTACCGGAGATGGTGTTTATGGCATTTTGAAATATGAATCGGGAGTACATCGGGTGCAGCGAGTTCCTCAAACAGAAACGCAGGGAAGAGTACATACATCTGCGGCATCAGTTGCGGTGCTTCCTGAAGCAGAAGATGTGGATATTACAATTAATACTGCCGATGTGAAACGTGATGAATATTGCTCTAGTGGACCCGGTGGACAATCGGTTAATACAACTTATTCAGCCATCCGTTTAACTCATATTCCTTCAGGAATTGTTGTTACTTGTCAAGATGAAAAATCGAAACTGAAAAATCTTGATAAAGCAATGAAGGAATTGAAAACCAGACTTTATAATCTAGAACATCAAAAATACCTTGATGAAATTGCAAGTAAGCGTAAAACTATGGTTTCCAGTGGCGATCGCTCGGCGAAAATTCGTACTTATAATTATCCACAAGGACGTGTTACCGATCATCGAATTAATTTGACACTGTATAATTTACAGCATATTATTGATGGTGATTTGGATGAAATTATTGGTAAGCTTAACATGGCAGAAAATGCAGAACGTTTAAAAACAGAAGAAACACAGTAAATATTCAAGCCTATGAATTACAACGAACTAAGTCAACAAATTAAAGCGAAAAAATCCTTCCTTTGTGTCGGATTGGATTCTGATATTAATAAAATCCCTGTACATCTGCTTGAAAAAGAAAATCCAGTGTTTGAATTTAATAAGGCAATAATTAACGCAACGGCTGAATATACCGTGGCATATAAACCAAATATTGCATTTTATGAAAGTGAAGGTGCTGTTGGTTGGATGAGTCTTGAAAAAACAGTGAAGTATATTCGGAATAATTATCCTGAAATTTTTATCATCGCCGATGCAAAGCGTGGTGATATCGGAAACACTTCTAATCTTTATGCCCGTGCTTTTTTCTCAAGAATGGATGTTGATGCTGTAACGGTTGCACCTTATATGGGGGAAGATTCAGTTTCTCCTTTTCTGTCATATGATAATAAATGGGTTGTTTTGTTGGCATTGACATCAAATAAAGGCGCTGAAGATTTTCAATATCATACTGATAATAATGAAGCACTGTTTAAATCAGTTTTAAGGAAATCACAAGCTTGGGCTGATAAGGAAAAAATGATGTATGTTGTGGGTGCGACACGCGCTGAAATGTTGAAAGAGGTTCGTGAAATTGTCCCCGATCATTTTCTTTTAGTGCCTGGTGTTGGTGCACAAGGTGGAAGTCTTGAGGCAGTTGCTAAATACGGAATGAATGAAAATTGTGGCTTGTTGGTTAATTCTTCTCGTGGAATTATTTTTGCGTCTAGCGATGCAGATTTTGCTGAACGAGCAGCTGAGGAAGCCAAAGCCATGCAAATGCAAATGCAGGCGTTGCTGTAATATCAAGTTAATACCGATTGTGATTCAAAACTACCGATATGCTACGCCTATCGGTGTTGAATCTACATCGGCATTATACTTGCAATTTTGATTAATAAATGGGATAACATTAAAACACCCGATATAAATCATTTTTAGTTCCCTTTTTTGTCGTTAAAAATTATTTGCTCACTATTTGTCACGTCATTATACAAAATACTGCTTTTCTTAGGTCCGTTGTTCTGAAATTACTTGTTGTGAATATGTCAAGATTAATTTGCAAGTTGTTTGTTTATGTTTGCTAATGGAAAGCTATATGCAAAGTGCGGGATTTACAGAGACGCGTTTTTATCCTCTGATAAAAACTTTGCTAAAGCCACCAAGCTTAGATGTCAAACTAATTCCCCACATTTTGTAAATAGCATGTGTGTGCCTTGCATGAGCAAGAGCACACTTATTGTAAGCTCATTAAAAAGTTTAAATATGCAAATTTAAATTGAGAAAAGCGAACAATAAGTGTGTATTTTTTTTCCAGAGGGTGAAAGTCCCTTATTGGCAAGTTGGTGAAGCCAATTAGTAAGCTGCAAGCTGGTCTGAAGCGATTCAGGCAGTGAAGGAAGCAGGACTACAAATATCTGTACCGACGAACA
>JAYEFQ010000107.1:0-2515 GCA_034658655.1 Bacteroidota bacterium | reverse complement strand
TTTATACTGTCGATATTTGCAAATCGGAAAGCGATAGCACTGTTTATGCAATATATAATTTTTATAATTCAGGTAACGAAGAGAGAATATATATAGAAATAAATAGTAATAAAGAAATTTCAATAGAGCCACAATTTGTTGGCAATTCTGGTATTTCAGTTGAAGGTTCCGGAGAAGTAGAAAACGATTACAAAAAAATATTCCTTAATTATACTATCGATAGCGGAACTAAAGTAATTGATATAAATTCTATTTTAACACGATTATGATATATATAGTTGTGCTTCATGTTGAGAAGATTCGGTAGTGCAAGGATTTGATGATTAAAATAAGTATATTTGTGCTTAAATAATTGGTTTTTATGAGAATAACTGAAAGAAAATATTTAGACATATATAAAGAGTTAATTGGAAATAAAATTTCTAATTTGATTAAGAATTTTGATTTTTCGGAAAATAGTGGAGGATTTGAATATTTGACAAAGTCATCAGCTGTATACTCATCTAATATTGAAGGAAATAGTGTCGATTTGAATTCTTACATGAATTATGAAATGAACAAGAATAAATTCAAAGTTGGAAAAGAAATTGAAGAAATTGATGATTTAATTGAAGCATACGGATTTGCACAGAATAACAAGCTGAACGAGAAAAACCTATTAAATTGTCATAAGATTTTTTCAGACACTTTATTGATTAGGAGCAAACGTGGAAAATACCGAATTGAACAGGTTGGTGTTTTCGGAAAATCAGGATTAGCATATATGGCAATTGAGCCAGAATTTGTTGAGACTGAAATGAAAATATTTTTTCAAGACATAAATGAATTAATCTCAATTAAGCTTAATGAAACTGAAGTCTTTTATTTTGCATCATTGATTCATTTAAGATTAGCTCATATTCATCCATTTAGAGATGGAAATGGCAGAGCTGCCAGATTAATAGAGAAATGGTTTGTTGCAGAGAAATTAGGCCGAGATTTTTGGAAAATGCCATCGGAAGAGTTTTATAAGAAGAACCAAGCAAAATATTATGAGACAATTAATATTGGTGTCAACTTTTATGAATTGAATTATGATAGATGTATTGAATTTCTGGAAATGTTACCGAAATGTCTGAAATAAAACACGAAAGCACAACTTAGAGGCAGAATACCGATGCAATTTTTAGAGGCGGACTAATCCGTAGTAGCGAAGAAGTTTTTGTAATGGAAATTGAGCGAAATGTCATCAGGCAGTTATTTCCACCTGCAGTCAAAGAAGTAGAAATACCCAAGAAAGACGGAGCAGTCCGTTGGATTAGAATTGCATCCAAATAAGACTAAAATTGTTTATTGCAAAGACTTCCGAAGAAAAGGAGACCATCCTATAGTTAAATTTGATTTTTTAGGATATTCCTTTCAGCCACGTACAGCAAAATCAAGAACAAGTGAACGCTTGTTTTTAGGTTATGATTGTGCCATAAGTATAAGTTCACGTAAACAAATAGCAGATAAATTAGGAGAATTAGAAGTAGAGAAGATGACATTTAAAAGAATCGTAGGAATAGCACAGTTTCTAAATCCGATGATAAGAGGCTGGATAAATTACTATGGTAAATTCAGACCATCAGAAATGCACAAGGTTTTTCGATTACTGCGAAATCGTTTACTGCGATGGGCAAGAAAACGGTATAAGCGATATAAAACGAGTTTGTCCAGAGCCAATCAATGGTTAAACCGAGTAAGGAAACAATTTCCATATTTATTTTACCACTGGTAAGTTGGATATTAAATTTATGGTTCTACTACCATTTTAGTGGGTAAAGATTTAAGCCCCATGGAAAAATAAGATAGCACTTCTAAAGTTTTTGAATTTTCGATACCCTCTGGAAGCTATTTTTATTTCTTGGATTTTACCATTAAATCTTTTAGCCATTGAGTTGTTTAAGCCCGATATAAGCGCATTTACAATGCCCCATGCGTGGTTTATGAATGTTTTCACAACTTTATTCACCTCCTTAATGCATTTTAAGTAAGCGTCTTGTGCCCAATTTTTTAGTATTTCGATAGCACCAATTTCATCATGGCAATAATCAAAAATCGACTTGAAGTTTTCACGGATGTTCATAGCTTTGGTAACTTCAAAATTTGAATCTTTAATCATTTGATACTTTACTTGTTGTTTTGCGGTTAAGTTCTGTTCATTTTTGAGCAGTATATATCGGCTATTCTTTAACACGTCATTTTTACGCACCTCTCTTCGACGAACCTTATCAATAGCTTTGTTGAGGTACTTTATTAAATGAAATTTGTCATGTACGATTTCAGCATTAGGAGTTTTACGTTCAATTGATTGCATATAAGGTTTCCACATATCCATACTAACAGTATTAATGTTTTCTAACTGGTTTTTTGTAAAGGTCTTATCTAGTAATTTTTCTGTTGATGCTGTATCCCTACCTTCTCCAATTTCCAGTATCACACCAGTCTTGGGGTGAGAGATTACTGTAACGTATTTGTGACCTTTATGAAAGGA
>JAYEFQ010000106.1:0-2593 GCA_034658655.1 Bacteroidota bacterium | reverse complement strand
ACATGACATCCAAAACAAGAACCCGCGAAAATGATTTTAAATATCAACTTCACTATACTGAAGAAAATCCCGATCCATACAGTGGCTTTTTCAAAACCCGCTATTTCAAACCATTTATTATAGCATCTTTAGCTTCTATTTTAATTGCAGGCATCAGTGTCGGACTGTCATTACTTATCACTGGCAACATTAGCATGCTGATTGTCATTTTATCTATTACAAGCCTAAGTTTAGGCGGAAGTTTTATTCCAACCCTCAATAAAACAAAAAAAAGTTTTGAAGGCGGAATGTATTTAATTTTGGTTTTTAGTATTGCGGTTGCCTCCATGGTAAAACTTGATGATTTTCTAAATATTTCTCCGACATTATTCTGGTTTGTCACGATCGTAATTTTCGGGAGTTTCTTGCTTCATATTCTTTTTTCAGCGATTCTGAAAATTGACAGCGATACAACCTTAGTTACTGCCACAGCCATGATTTGTTCTCCTCCGTTTGTTCCGGTAGTTGCAGGTGCATTGAAAAACAAAGAAATTATTTTACCCGGATTAACAATTGGAATTATCGGATATGCAATTGGGAATTATCTGGGTGTTTTAATTGCTTATGGGCTCGACAGATTGCTTGAAATTTTATGAGTTTGGGGATTCGCATCACGAACCTGTAAAACCGCTACACAGATTGTACTGGTTACAAATCTTGATATTTAGCACTTTCCCTGTTTGTCAATAATGTTTGATATTTGCGTTATTGCTCAAATTTCAAATCCTTGAACTCGAACTTTATAAATCAGACACTGACTAAATGGACAAACACTACTTAAACATTGAAAATAAATCTGAAAATCCTTCTTTAAAAGAATCTGATGCAGATGAAAATGCATTTTTAGTTTCTTCCCATTTTTCGTCAGTGCTATTTTTCAATTTATCAAACTTACATTGTAAATCTTTTCTACTTTCTTTTAAAGCAGACAGTTTATCAAGATATTCAGATTTAATATCTGCTTTCATTCCATCTGCTTTAGCTTCCATCTCTTTAATTTAAGCATCGAATTTATCAATGCTATTTTTCGCTTTTTCCTTAAATTCTTATCGGTTCATATTATTACTATTTAAATTTAACCTACTCTTACGATTTTCGGCTTACTCTTTAATTTATTTATAATCTTTTAAACTTTTAATAGTTGCGTTTTGTCCAATTTCAATTAATTTCTTAGCTTTATAAAAATCATACACTCTACAACTCTCACCCGATATTTCTATTAAAATATCAGGTGGATTTTTTTCAAGAGCCAAGACAACTAATTTATCTCTCATCATTTCAAAAGATTCATTCATAATATCAAAAGTGGTTAAGCCGTCTTTATCTTTATAAGAAAAGTTCTTTTTTAATTGCTTTTGAATTTTTTTTAATCCTTTTTGATATAATGTATGCTCTTCATCCTTACCATTATCACTTTTATCTTTTACTTCAAGTAAAGGAACGTTTGCATTTACATCAACTGCAATCAAAATATCATTCTTAATTCGTTTTGCACTATTGATAGGAATATTATTTACTACTCCACCATCTACAAGTATAGCTTCCTTAAATTTAAAAGGAGTTAAAACATTCGGGATTGCAATAGATGCTCTTATTGCATCATAAATACTGCCTTTTGTAAAAAGAATTTCTTTTTTGTTTGTTAAGTCAGTTGCTGTTGCAGAATAATGAATTTCTACATCCTCAATTTTCATATCTGGGATAAATTCTTTTAACGATTCAAATACCTTGTTGCCTTTAATAAATCCATGTTTATCAAACGTAAAGTCAAGTAATTTAAAAACATCAATTTTATCTAGTGCTGTAATCCAGTTCTTGAACTCTTTTAATTTACCAACAGCGTATATGCCTCCAACTAATGCTCCCATTGAAGTACCAGTTATAGAATGTATATTATAGCCCTGCTTTTCTAACTCTTCAATAACACCAATATGTGCGGTTCCTCTTGCTCCGCCACCTGATAATACTAATGATACATTTTTTTTCATTTTGACTCCTTTATCTTTAATTAGCTATAACGGTGCCGTATAAGTTTCATACCGCAAACGATTTCCACCGCAAGATAATAAAAATCAATTTACTTATGCCCGATTTATTGATTAATTCATTCACAAATGAAATCCCTGCAAAAGGGCTTACTGAACCAGATAATTTTCGTATTTTTATGCTCATGTTTTTATCCTATTTTATTTTACAATCACTAAAATAAGTGATAAAAACATATTGCTAAATACTTGGTAAAAAAACTTTTACACAAGTATTTAGCTTTTATTATTGAAAAGTAATTGCGGATTTAAGGTAATCCAAGACATTGAAAACAATCGGATTCTCATTTTCAGCTTGCAATTCGAAATCAACCCAAGCATGTTTTTCACTCATATTTCCGATTAAGAAACAAGCAGCACGATATTTCAAACTATCCTGTGGATTTTCAAAGTAATGCTGCAAAACGTTGTAATTCAATACGTCAAAGATACAATTTGAAATCGACGGAGGAGATTCACGAATTCCGCTGAAAATCAACATGACATGAGTAAAGCAAATCACAACGTAT
>JAYEFQ010000105.1:0-2605 GCA_034658655.1 Bacteroidota bacterium | reverse complement strand
TACCGCTGATGCATTTCGGTTTGAATCCATTCTACTTTGTGGAATTACCGGCACTCCACCCCATCGTGATATTCGCAAAACTGCCTTAGGCGCTAGTGAAACTGTTAACTGGACATATCATGAAAATAGTTTACAAGCAATCAAAACATTAAAATCACAAGGCTATTATCTCATTTCTATTGAAATTACCGAGGGTAGCACATCAATGGAGTCATTTTCACTTCCTGCAGAAAAACCCATTGCGCTAATTTTCGGAAATGAAGTAAAAGGAGTTTCACAAGAAATCATTAATCTCTGTGATATGGTGCTTGAAATTCCGCAAGAAGGGACAAAACACTCCTTAAACGTAAGTATCAGTGGAGGAATTTGCATGTGGGAAGTATATAAGAAATTAAGAAAATCAGTCTAATGAATAATTGAGTTTTGAATCGTGTGAATTATTTGCTATTCGCATTTTGGCGCTTTGATTCATACGCTGCGTTTGCTTGCTTCAAAAACTCAAACTCAAAACTTGTATGATTATCCATAGCCTGCTGATGAACTAATCGAATATCAATACCATTATTCGCATTTGCCAAATTAGCGATTTCTATTTTCAGTAATTGATCCTCCTCTTTTTCAAGCAAAACAATTGCTTTTTTCTTTAACACTCTTGTAATTTGAGTGTTATAACTATCTTGCAAACACACTGGTTTTACCAGTTCAAGATAATACAATGATGAATCAAGCATTTCTACTTGCTCATTGTATAAAGCCAAACGCAATAAAACGAATTCATTAGAAGGAGCATATTGATATGCCATTTGTCCATATGTAATGGTCTCTTCTAAATTTCCCTTACTATAATAAATATCAGCAATTTCTAAAATACTTCTGACATGATAAGGACTATCTTTCAAGGCATCTATATACACATTCATCACTGCATCTGTGCTCTCACCAAGATTATACATAAATTTTGCTTTAAGTGCCAAAAAGGGTGTATTTCTTGGAGAAATAGAAACAAATGGAGAACGAATATCATGAATTAAAGGATAAATTGTAGATTTACTCACATTTTGATTTAATTTAACATACATTTTATTAATCGCAATTTCTGCCTGCATTCGTTTCCATGATGACAATGCTGTAACAGATGAAAAACTCAAGGCAATAATTAATAGAATTGGGAACGCAATTTTATTCGGCTTAGTTGTTTTTCTTGTTCGTGTTTGGCAATACATATAGGTTGAAAATGCAAAAATCACATTAAGTAAGATATGAGTTTCAACTCGTTCTTTTGGAAAGCTAAAAAACGAAAAACACAAATATCCTAAGGTTACAGCAAAAAGTGCCAATGCAAGCACTTTATCATCAGGATTCTCAGCTTTTCGTATCGTACTAATGAGATAAAAAAGAATAAAACCAAACAATGATAAATAAACAATGAATCCAACAAACCCAGTCTCTGACAATACTGTAAGATAATCATTATGGACACGACGAGGCACTATCCAACCATTATAATATTTAATAACATCGTATTTAAGAATTTCTATTTTCCAATTTCCGGAGCCCACACCAAGTACAGGATTTTCTTCAATTAACTCTGTCGTTTTTTCCCACAGCTTAAATCGAGAAAGTATACTTGTATCGGATAATTTAAAACTATTTTCAATTCTCGATTTAACATTTTGACCGTATTCAAATTGCAGACTAACTGCGCCAAATATTAAAATAGAAACCAGTCCAACTCCAGCAAACAACAACAGGCTTCTTGATAACAAAAAACGCGACTGCACCTGTTTCCGAATATAAATCACATATATTACAAAGGAAATTATTGCTGCCACAAAGATAGCGAGCCAAACCCCACGTGTCATTAATAATACAATCATTAACAAACTACTTAATGCCGCAAAAAAAGCAAGCCTTTTCCACATTTTCTTAAGGAAATAAATATTAAAAACAGAGGAAGTAAAACCAAAAAATAAAATTTGAGAAAACATATTTTTATTCGAAAAAACTCCCTTAATCTTAATTACATTCGTAAATGCAAAACCATGTTCAGAGAATACTTTAATAGACTGTACAATTCCAACGAAGGAAATAAAAATAGTGAATAACACCATGATTTTAAAAAAGATAGTGCGACTATCTTTTTGTGGCACAACATATAATAACAGAAAAATAAAAAATATAAGAAAACTACCTGTTTTTAAAAATTCATGCAAGGATTCTCCCGTATTCTGTGCAATAAAAATACCGAGCCCTTGCAGGATAACCCAAAGTGCATATACAATAATAAATGGATTTTTTAAAATAGAAAAATTTGCTTTTTTTAAAAAATTAGTTTTCCGAAACATTGGTAATGTAAATAGTAAAATCAAGAAAATTGCTAAACTAAATACACGTATTTCGAGTGATTTACTAAGTAATGCTTCATAAGTAATATTGCAAATTAACAAAATGGCAATACTAAAGAAATAAAAGATAGGATTTGAGAAAATATTTTTCTGCTTTGCTGTACTTTTCTTTTTCATTGTGAATTAATTTCTGATAAAATAATACAAAATTAATATAAAACTATATAAGGTGGATTCTAAAAATTCATTAAAAAAAATGA
>JAYEFQ010000104.1:0-12845 GCA_034658655.1 Bacteroidota bacterium | reverse complement strand
CTGGACACACACACACACACTTATTGTTCGCTTTTCTCAATTTAAATTTGCATATTTAAACTTTTTAATGAGCTTACAATAAGTGTGCTCTTGCTCATGCAAGGCACACACAAAGGCTATACGTAATTTGGGTAATATACTGGTTTTGATGTTTTATAGCATCAAATAAAATTAGTAGTAAATTGAAAATTAATTGTTTCAAAATCCCAAACTACGCATAGCCAAACCGTTAGCCATTATTGTAAAAGAGAAGCAAAAGATTATGAATAAACAGTTTATTTCTCAAAATTTGGAGTTTTTAGGTCGTCAATATGAAAGTGAATATCTTGAAATATGGAAAGACACTAATATGAATTCAAATTCGTGGAAAGCATTAAAATTCTTTTTTTCTCATTCTTTTATGCGTGGTCGGCGAGACGAATTATCTGTGGAATATTATGAATTTACAATAAAAGTTTTATCGGACTATTTTAATATTATTCCTGTTGAAAATTCTAACGACTTATTCAAACAATTAAAAAAGGCAAAAGACAAAAATTTATTTAATACAAATGGAATCAAAGAATTAAAGAATGGTAAAAGTAATTCAATAAAGCATAAAGACTTTGAGAAAAAAATAAAACAGAAAAATTCCATAATCGATAGATTAACATCCAAATCTAAAATTGAAATTGAGTTTCCGAAAGATAATTATTATACCAAAAGCCTTTGCCTGCAAAATGATGCAGATTTATTAATGGTTTTGGACACATTGAATTTTATGTCTATATCAGACAGCAATACAAATTTGTATAAATATTTCAATGACTTAATAAAAGAAGACCAAATAGATATTGCATATTCTGAATTAAATAAATTATCAGGAGTTGGGGATAAAATTTCAACTTTCTTTTTGCGAGACATTGCAATTATGAATAACTATAATTTGGCTGAAAATAAGATGAAATATATATTTCCAGTTGATACTTGGGTTGCACAGATTGCAGCTTTATTAGCAGATAGGAAGTTTTCGGCTGAAAAACCACATGAAATCAAAAGATACTTTATTCAGAATTTTCCTGAAAAGAATTTACCACTTATCGCTGCAGGTATTTGGTTTCTCGGTTTTAATTCATTAAATATTGCAATACAGTATGTAAAATATAATAATATTGAAGAGAATAAAACAACAATGGCTAATAAATAGGAATATGAGCGGTGCGCAGCACCCAGCGAGTATTCCCGGTTGAACTAAATCCTTTTGCCGAAACTATGCACTTTAAGACAGATTTGTTGGTTTTGATGTAGCCAAGATTATGATTTTAGGTGTTAATGATGTTCAAAAAACAGCAGTTTCATTACAGACAAGCCTTGACTCTTCCTGTATTGCTTCAAAATTTTGGGTTTAGTCAATAGCCTCCTGTTTTTGCATGAAAATGCAAAAAAAACAGAGGGTGATAATCATAAGCAAACTGCATATAGCAGCGATGGCAGATGCTTGGCTGGCGACCGTATGCGGGGTATCTCTCGTTTGACTTGCATTCGTCCTTTTTTGCAAGCCGGACAGAGTTCTGGATCAAAACCGGTTACCCGATGGATGCGTCCTGCACTTGTTTCTACGGATTTTTCCAGACTCTCAATGCTCGGTTTTTCTTTCGGCACAAACTGCAGATTGAGGTTATTCCACTTTAAAATCAAAATTACGGTATTATGCCGATGTAGTATCCGCCATGTAGCTGATGCACTATAGGTATTTTTTGATTTTAAGATGGTATTATTTTTTTCTAAAACTCGCAGCCTTTACCGGATATTTTGCCACAAAGCCACAAAACAGCGTGACAACAAATACAATTTTCGACCATTTTGGTAAAAAAGTCAACTTTTCTCTTGTCAAAACAAAATATTTCGTACTTTTGGACCGTTAAACCATTTTGGTCAGAAAATCTATGGAAAAAGAAAAACATAATAAAATTCGGCAAAGCTTGTTGAAATCAGCAGAGCAACTTTTTGCGCGTTTCGGCTTCGAAAAAACCACAATGAACGACATTGCCAACGAAGCAAGAAAAGGAAAATCATCCCTTTATTATTACTTCTCAAGCAAAGAAGAGATTTTTAAAGCAGTTGTTACCACAGAAGCCGAACAATTCAAAGACATCATCACAGAAACCCTTGAAAACATTGATGACCCCAAAGAACAAATCAAACAATACTTTTCTATTCGGATGCATAGATTTCAGGAATTAAGCAACTTGTATGCAGTTATGCGAAACGATTATTTACGAAAGCTAGATTTCATTGAAAAAGCTCGAAAACAATACGACCAAGAAGAACTAGAATTTATTCAAAACATTCTAAAAAAAGGAGTAAACAAGGGAGAATTTGAAATTCAAAATATTACAAAAACAAGTTTTGCACTTGCATCAACAATTAAAGGATTAGAATTTCCTCTAGTTTTGCAAACTGAAAAACAAGACCTCGACCATCGCATTGACGCATTATTGAGTATTCTCTTTTACGGAATTGTAAAACGATGAAAAGTCCATCAATCCATATCATCCTTTTATTTCTGATAATCAGTCAATTATCCGCTTTCTCACAAACGGAGTCCACAAACTCAGTCTTAGACATTGAAACCTGTCGTGAATTGATGCTCGAACACGATTATCAAATTAAAATTGCAACAGAACAACTGTATATCGCTGAAAACTCAAGGAAATCAAGCTTTACAAACTTTTTCCCGTCAATTGATTTTACAGGGCAATACATGCTAACCAATAAAAAATGGTATTTACTGGATGAAAATGTCTTTTTACCTGTGGTGCCATTTTGGGCAATCGATGAAAATACCATGGATTTGAATCCTGAAATTATGGAAAACCCACTCATCAGCGGAATTATGATTGATCCGGAAACCGGTGGCTTAATGACCGATGGAAACGGAGATCCAGTGTTTTTACAATATGCATATGCCCCCTCCGATCAATTTCAATTTGGCAGCAAAAACCTATTTATGCTAAATACCGGAATGACGCAACCTATTTATCTCGGTGGGAAAATACGCTCACAATACCGCATCGCAAAAATTACCGAATCCATTCAAAAAGAACGCATGGAACTCACTAAAGATGAGCGCATATTAAATTTAGAAAAGTTATACTGGAAAATTGTCGGGCTGCAAGAAAAGCAAATCCTCGCAAAACGCTATAAAACCATGCTAGACACCCTTGTAAAAGACGTTGAAAACATGTATGAAGAAGGCATTGTCACAAGAAATGAAGTGTTACAGGCAAAACTGAAGCAAAACGAAGTAGATTTTGAAGTTTTTCAGGCAGAAAACGGATTGTCATTAGCAAGTACAGCGCTAAATCAGATGATAGGATATCCATTAGACAGCATTGTAACACTCAGTGACCAAATTTTGCCGGTACGAGTTTATACCGATCGAAACGAAATGATATCCAACGCACTGCAAAACCGACCCGAGCTCAATTTGCTTAACAATAGCATTCAACTCGCTGACGAAGGTGTAAAACTTGCTTGGTCAAGGTTTTTACCCAATATTATCGCAACCGCTAACTACGGATGGTACAATCCAAATCCGTATAACGGCTTTCAAAACGAATTCGGCGGCGACTGGAATGTCGGAATCACCTGTCGCATCCCAATTACCCAATGGGGGAAACGAATTCACGGACTAAATTCAGCCAAATCACTGCAAACCATTGCGGAGCTTAAAACCAAAGAAACCCGCGAACTTATACAACTTGAAGTTCAACAATCATGGAATAAATATCTTGAAGCATTTAAACAGATTGAAACCCAAAAAATCGGATTACAACAAGCAGAAGAAAATCTAAGAATACAAACCGATTATTTTCACGAGGGCATGATTAAACTTTCCGACTTACTTGAAGCACAAGCGCTTTGGCAAGAAGCATCAAGCGAATTGCTCGAAGCACAAACCGAATTACGTGAATACGAGATAGGCATTAAAAAATCAACCGGACAATTATGAAAACACAGAAAATCATCATTGCAATCATTCTTTTTTATGCAACTTTTGGCTTGCAAGCTTGCAAAAACAAACAATCCGAAACCGAGGCTAAATCGCCGGATATTCCACTTGTTCTTACAGAACAGGCTTATCTTGATACATTTCAAAAGCAATTGAAACTACCAGCATCATTATTTCCACATCGTGAAGCGAATTTGGGAGCTTCCTTACCGGGAAAAATTGAAAAATTCCATTTTGCAGAAGGACAGTTTGTGCAAAAAGGTGATATTCTGGTTGATTTAAGCGCAGAAGCATACACGCAAGCACTTATTGAAATGAATGCGCTTAAAAAAGATTTTGAACGGGTTTCACGCTTACGCGAGAAAGGCTCAATAAGTGAAATGGAATACGACCATCTGAAAGCAAAATTAGATGCTTCTCGTATAAAAACGGATATGCTCAGAAAGCACACACAAATTATCGCGCCCTTTTCAGGGATGATTGTTGACTATCTCATGGAGGAAGGCGAAAATTACTTTTTCAATTTTGCCATGGAACCCGGATATTCAAATACATCTGGAATTTTACGACTCATGCAACTGAATCCGCTAATTGCAGAAATTCAAGTCAATGAAAAAGATTTGAATTCTCTACGCGTCGGACAAAACGTAGAATTACATGTAGATGCAATGCCCGAAACAACTTACACCGGTCGCATCTCTTACATCAAACCCATGTTATCAACCATGACACATTCCGCAAGTGTAGAAGTTAAAGTCCCAAATCCTGGACTAAAATTAAAACCCGGAATGTATACCACTTGTAGCATTAAAATTGGTAAAGCAACCGGTATATTTGTCCCCATCGATGCAATCATACGTCAACCGGGCACATCCGAAGATTTTGTGTACCGAATTAAAAATGACACCGCAAAAAAAGTGCTTATCCGTCGAATCCAAACCATAGGTGAACAAGTTTTGGTTGATAGCCTTTCAGTTGGCGACACGCTTGTTACCAAAGGAAAAAACAATTTAATTCACGGAACGCATGTTAAAATAAAACAAAATAGCATATGAAACTACCCAAAATAACCGTCAATAATCCTGTCAGTACAAGCATGGCGTTTCTGGCAATCCTTTTATTTGGGATGGTTGCCTATTTCATGTTACCTAAAGACATGCTGCCTAATATTGAGCTGCCTGCGCTAACCATTGTCACCATATATCCGGGAGCTTCTGCCGAAGAAGTTGAGCAACAAGTAAGCATCCCCTTAGAAACCATCTTATCGGGAACTGAAAACCTCAAGCGCATCCAATCACAATCCAAAGAAAATGTCTCGTTTATTTCATTAGAATTCAATTGGGGAACTGACATTACCGAGGCTGCAAACAATGCCCGCGATTATATGGAGCTTGTAAAAAAGAAACTGCCTACCGACGCACAATCTCCCTACATCATGAAAGTAAATAGTGCAATGATTCCGGTAGTAGTTTATGCTATCCGTGCCGAGGAATCGTACAACGGGTTAGAAAAAATTGTAGAAGATCAAATAATTAATAATCTTAAAAAGGTGAATGGCGTTGGCTCTGCTTTTATGATTGGACAACCCACACGGGAAATCAACATACAAATCAATCCGCAAAAACTAAGCGCATATAATTTGTCCATACAGCATATCAGTACGGTATTGCAAGCTGAAAACATCACCATTCCGGGAGGAAATATTAAACTGGAAAAACACGATTTCTCCGTGCGAATTCCCGGAAAAATCACCAATCTAAAACAACTGGAAAAAATTGCACTTACTAATTTTAACGGTCGGATAATTCGATTGCAAGACATTGCAGAAGTGAAAGATCAATTTCGCGTTAAGGATGAATATATGTTTTCAAATAAAAAACCAGGAGTCGGGCTTTTTATCCAAAAACAAACCGGAACAAATACGCTTGATGTATTTGAAGCCATTGAAGCCGAAATGCAAAACATAAAATCTAATTTACCGCCCGATGTGGAATTTGATCGAGTGTTTGACACCGCAGAAGTGATTACAGAAACCACAAAAAACCTCAATAATACCATTTATTATGCGGCACTTTTTGTAATGCTGGTAGTTCTCGCCTTTTTAAGAGATTGGCAAAATTCCCTGATTGTCATTTTAAGCATTCCATTTTCCCTGATTGTTGCTTATATCACCATGTTCATTATGGGTTACACCATCAATATCTTTTCGCTCATGTCCTTAATTGTGGCTATCGGGATGGTTGTGGATAATACCATTGTGGTGCTTGAAAACATTATACGACACAAAGAATCAGGAACACCGCCAAAACAAGCAGCAATTTTCGGCAGCAGCGAAATGGGGAAAGCTATCACAGCATCAACATTAACCACCGTTTCTGTTTTCTTTCCACTTATTTTTATGGGAGGCCTTGTCGGGATATTGTTTAAGCAATTAGCCGTGCTTGTTGCAGTAACCATGTTAGCATCGCTTTTTACGGCACTCACACTTACTCCTATGCTTTCATCTATTTTACTGAAAAAACAAAACCCGAAAAAACGAAAACGCAGTTGGGCATATCAAATGTCCGAATCGATATTTATTCAGGTGGAAAACTCATATCGACACATCCTAAAATTTTCACTTAAATATAAATTTCTAGGCATTGCTTTCGCAATACTACTTTTGGCATTTACCGGATTTCAAGCAAGCAAAACAGGCTCTGATTATATCCCGCAAATAGATGCAGGAGATATAATTACCGTGATTGAAACAGAAGTTGGAACCAGTGCCAAAGAAACCAAACGAATTGCCCAAAAAATTGAGGACATTTACATTGAAGAAATTCCTGAAATGGTATCTCAATATACGCTTGTCGGACAAACAGAAAGCAACTTACTAACAAGCATTGGCTTTACAGAAGGGAAAAATAAAGCCACAATTTCCGCTCATCTTTATCTACCGCACAAACGAGATCGCAGTGCCGAAGAAATTGCCAATGTCCTTAGAGCCCGATTAAAAGAAATTCCCGAAGTTGTAAATTATCAAGTGCTTGGCGGAAGCATGCTGCAAAATGTGTTGCTCGGAAAATCTCAACCCATTGAATACAAAATATTCGGATCAAACTTTGAAACCATCAATCAAACTGCTAGAGAATTGGCTGATAAACTGAAACAAAATACTGCGTTTCAAGATGTAGAAACCGGCATCGATAAAGGAAAATTGGAATATCAGATCAATATCAACAAAGAAAAAGCATCAAAATTAGGTTTAAATACAGCAATGATTGCAATGCAGGTCAGACAAAGTATTTACGGAGCAGAAGCCGGAGCATTTACCGAAAATAACGAAAACACTGATATTCTGGTGCAATACGAGCCAAACTCCAGAAACAGCATTGATGCAATCAAACAAATTACCCTCACAACCTTAACAGGACAATCTGTCCCTCTAAATGCTGTTGCCGAAATAGACATTGGCATAGGACCGCTCGAAATCATTCATGAAAACCAGCAACGTTATGTAACTGTCGGGGCAAATCTCAATCATATATCCCTTGGCGAAGGAGCAAAAATTGCTAGAAAACTGCTTGCCGAAACGGAGCTACCAACAGACATATCCGTAAAACTATCAGGAAAAGTCAGCGAGAAAAACGAATCGTTCGGCAATCTGAATTTAATATTCATCATTGCATTTTGCCTAGTTTATATGATCATGGCATCGCAATTTGAATCATTTAAAGCGCCATTCATTATTATTTTTGCAATCCCTTTTTCATTAATTGGCGTTATATTAGCATTTATGCTAACTGGCATTACACTCAACATTGTCAGTTTTGTCGGTATCATCATACTATTAGGAATTGTAGTTAATAACGGCATTGTGCTAGTGGACTACACAAATCTGCTAAGGGCACGCGGAGAAACACTCACAGAGGCAATTATTAATGCCGGAAACTCACGACTCAGGCCAGTACTAATGACATCGTTTACCACCATATTAGCAATGATACCAATGAGCATCAGTCAAAGCATGGGAAATGAAATTTGGGTTCCGCTTGGCATAACGATTATTGGCGGTTTGTTAGTTTCCATGCTAATCACATTATTACTTATTCCGGTTTTATATGCTATCTTTTATCGTAAACAAGAGAAAAAAATCCAATCATCATGAAATGTATTTATTGCACCTTTAATGTCACCATACAAGAAACGCTTTTGAAAAAAATAACAACAGAAGGCATAAAATCCTATCAACTATTTGAGAACGTAAAAGCAAAACCTGCATTCGGAAATCCACGCTTAGACACTGCCGTTTGGCCCGGATACAACAGTTCATTATTCATGCAATTTGACGATGAAAATCAGGCAAAAAAACTAATGCACGAGTTAAAAATAATGAATAAAAACGCCACAAGCCCTAAAGAACTCATCACGGCATGTATGCTCCCCATAGATGCATATTTTAACGACTAAAACAATCCAGATTATGTCTGCTTTATGTTCTTGTTTTGGGCAACTCGCCGCTTCCCGCAAACCCATCTCGGCGAACGGTCTGCAACCTATAGCTTGCCATTTAGGTTTTTCTGTTCACAAACTGCTTACGTGAGTTTCCTACGGTCACTACGCAGCAGTTGTTCACAAACAAAAACCCACAAGGCAAGGCTGCCGGTTTCCGCCCTGTTGCGGGGTAAATCGCAGAAATATGTAGCTTTGGTCTGTTACTTGCTCATAGAATTAATAAAACGTACAATTCTAAAAAAAACAGTTGCTTTTTCAAATTTATCAGAGAAAATAAGATTCTGTCTGTACCACTAGCTTACGTATGCAATGAAGTTAGAGAAGGGGTTAGGATAGTAAACCTGATAAAGCAAAAAGAATTTGTTCTCGAAGAAGACTTATTTTCCGGTTAATTCATATTTATACAACGTATTTATTGGATACAGAGCATTTTTAGGCAATTCTTAAAAAGTTTCGGCTGCTAGTGAAAGATTTTTAATGAAAGTAGGAAAAACATCAAATTAAATACTTCTGAATCAAATGAATTTCCCAAAAGAGAATTGGATTATTAGAAGAAATAATCACAAGCAAAAAATTCAGACTAAAACAAACTCATTTAGCGAAAAACGTGAAATTCATCACATTATTCATATGAATAAATGGCGAAACATCACACTTTTGGCACTTATGCGATTTTCTGTAGTAGGGATGCGATTAATCGCATCCCTACTACAGAAAATTATTTTATCGCAATTTTATCAACCCTACGTTGATGTCGTCCGCCTTCAAAATCGCTTTCTAAGAATGTTTTCGCAATGCTTAATCCTTTTTCTTCGGAAACAAAGCGAGCAGGAATCGAACACACATTCGCATCGTTATGCTGACGGGCCAATGCGGCAAGCTCTTCTTGCCAACACAATGCAGAACGAATTCCTTGGTGTTTATTGGCTGTCATGCTGATACCGTTTCCGCTGCCACAAAACGTATATCCCAACTGAGCACCTCCTGACTCAACAAATTCAGCCATTGGATGCGCATAATCCGGATAATCGGTACTTTCCTCCGAATTAGTTCCAAAGTCTTTAATGTCATAACCTTCGGATTTCAACCATCTTTTTACGGTTTCTTTCATCTTGTAACCGGCATGGTCAGCCGCCATTGCAATTGTTTTAATTTCCATGTTTTCAAATCATTAAAGCGTTCATATTAGAAATCAGCAGAACAAAATATCCCTTTCTGATTTCATGGCATGAAAATAAGGAATTTTGATTAATTTAGTGCCAAAATAAGGATATGAGTTTTATTGCAATCATACCGGCGCGTTATTCATCCACCAGATTTCCAGGGAAACCGCTGGCAATCATCGATGGAAAGACAATGGTTCAACGAGTTTTTGAACAAGCATCAAAATCATTTCAGTATGTTTATGTGGCTACTGACGATAAACGCATTGCAGAAAATGTCAAAAATTTCGGCGGAAAATATGTAATGACTTCAAAACGGCATAAAAGTGGAACAGATCGCTGTGCCGAAGCCATCGATATTATTCAAGCACAAGAAAACATGAATTTTGATGTGATTGTCAATGTGCAGGGTGATGAACCCTTTGTTCAACCTGAACAATTTGAGCAAATCAAACGCCCTTTCAAATTGAAACGAACACAAATTGCAACATTGGTGAAACCCATTAACAATATGGACGACATCTTTAATATCAACAAACCAAAAGTTGTCCTGAATAAAAAATCAGAAGCCATTTATTTTTCTCGTTCTCCTATCCCCTTTTTCCGAGGAAAAAAAGAAAATAAATGGATAAACAACCACCTATATTTCAAACATATAGGACTATATGCATATCGTTACAATATCCTTAAAGAAATTGCATCATTAAAGCAAACCCCTCTCGAAATTGCAGAGTCATTAGAGCAACTGCGATGGATAGAAAAAGGATACAAAATAAAGGTTGAGTTAACTGAATACGAAACAGTATCCATTGACACAAAAAAAGATTTGCTAAAACTTCAACATGTAGGACTGATTTAATATGCGAATTGCTGTAAATACAAGATTACTTATCAAAGACAAACTGGAAGGTATCGGATGGTTCAGTTATGAAAGTTTAAATCGTATTGTAAACAAACATCCTGAACATCAATTTATTTTTATTTTTGATAGAAAATACCATTCGGATTTTGTATTTGCTGAAAATGTAACACCAATTGTCGTTGGTCCACCAACAAGACATCCGGTATTATGGTGGATTTGGCTGGAATTTAGAATTCCACATATTTTAAAAAAACATAAAGCAGATTTATTTATTTCTCCCGACGGATTTATGAGTTTGCGCGCTAAAACCCCTACTCTACCGGTAATCCACGACATTAATTTTGAGCATTATCCGGAACAACTTCCAAAACTTGTCAGGAAATATTATCAGCATTTTTTCCCGAAATGGGCAAAAAAAGCCATGCGAATCGGGACAGTATCAGAATTTTCAAAACAAGATATTGCAAAAGCTTATGATATTGGCACCGATAAAATTGACGTATATTACAACGGGTCAAATGCAATATACCAACCTGCAAGTGAAGGAAAAAAACTGTCGATTCGGAAAACATATACAAAAGGAAATCCCTACTTTATTTTTGTTGGGGCATTAAACCCACGAAAAAACATTCCCGGATTAATTCGTTCATTCGACAAATTTAAATCGGATGACAAAAAAGGATTTAAACTGGTTATTGTCGGCGATGCTATGCATAAAACGGATGCCATTAAGCAAAGTCTCAACGAAATGACGCACAAAGCAGATATCATTTTTACGGGACGATTGAAAGTGCAGGATTTAAGTGGTGTACTTGCTGCTGCTCACGCACTTTGCTTTATTCCGTTTTTTGAAGGATTTGGAATTCCTATAGTGGAAGCCATGCACGCAGAAATCCCCATAATTTGCAGCAATAAAAGCTCAATGCCCGAGGTTGCCGGAGATGCAGCAATTTTAGTTGATCCAAGAGATGACAATGAAATTGCAGAAGCAATGAAAAGACTGTCAGAAAATGAAGATATTTGTCGCGAACTTGTAGAAAAAGGGAAAACACAGCGACAAAAATTCTCATGGGATAAAACCGCAGAAAAATTTTGGGAATCAATTGAAACCTGTTTAGATGTCATTAAGCAATAAACATATTTTCCCCGGAAAAATCCACGCCGGATGCGATGAAGCCGGGCGAGGATGTCTTGCAGGTCCGGTAGTTGCAGCTGCAGTTATTTTACCAGACGATTATTATCACCCATTGCTTAACGATTCAAAACAAATTTCTGAAAAAAAGCGAGATATCCTACGTCCGGAAATTGAAAACCAAGCCATTGCTTGGGGAGTTGCCTTTGTATGGCCAGATGAGATTGATGAAATAAATATTCTCAACGCCTCAATTTTGGCAATGCATAAAGCCTTGGATATGCTAAAAACAAGGCCTGAAGCACTTTTAATTGACGGCAATCGTTTCAAACCCTATCAAAACTTGCAGTATGAATGCATGATTAAAGGAGATTCACGGTTTACAAACATTGCAGCAGCCAGCGTGTTGGCAAAAACTCACCGAGATGAATATATGGTGAAAATTCATAATGAATTTCCACACTATGCCTGGAATAAAAACAAGGGCTATCCGACGAAAGCACACAGATCGGCTATTGAAGCATTTGGCGCAAGCCCGTATCACAGAATGAGTTTCCGATTAACTGACAGCCAATTGGAAATTGAGGATTGCGATTAATCGCATCCTCTTATAAATAAATCGCAAAAAAAACTAAAAATGACATACACAACCAACAAAGAAATAAAGAACCAAATATTCACGAACGAAACCTGGCATAAGAAGGAATTCGAACAATGTAATTTTGGAAATTGTGATTTTTCAGCAGCATCTCTAATCGAATGTGAATTCATTGAGTGTGAATTTAATAATTGCAATTTCTCTAACACAAAACTGCAATCTTGTGGTTTGAAAAACCTAAAATTTGAGCAATGTAAACTTATCGGACTTGATTTTAGCGAAGCTTCAGATTTTCTATTTGAGCTCCATTTTTCTAACTGCATGCTTGAACTTTGCAGTTTTCATGAAAAGAATTGTAAAGGAATGCAACTCAAATCATGCAAAATATTTGAATGTGATTTCAGTCTGGCAAATTGCTTTCAAGCAAATTTCGAGGATTCAGATCTGACACATAGTCTATTTCAACAAACTGATATCCGCAAGGCAGATTTTACAAGTGCAATAAATTACAGCATCCATCCTGAAAGAAACAAAATTCGAGGCGCGAGTTTTGCTTATCCAGGACTGTTGGGTTTGTTGGATACATTTCAAATTAAGAT
>JAYEFQ010000103.1:0-12957 GCA_034658655.1 Bacteroidota bacterium | reverse complement strand
GTAGTGATTTTGTCAGGATTTATCTCTACCACCTTTCCATCCTTTGAAACAATAATTGGAGTTTTCTTATATTTTTTAAACTCAATCAGTTTTCTATATGCTCTTTCAAGCCCTTCTATTATTTTATCACTATTGTCCATACTAATTTGATTTGTAAGTTTTTAATAAATCATTCCACTTATCAACATTTTTCAAAATCTCCCCAGAACTATTTTTCCGTGCAATTATCTCATAAGGCTCTCCAGAGTTATCAATGAACATCCACTCGTCCACGATTGGTTCAAATATTCCAAAGAAATTTATCAAGCCATTTTCATAACGTCTTCTAATCACTTCTTCTGGAATATTATGCCCACCTTCTTTTACACGAGTCTCTACTCTTTTTACAGCCAAGTCTGAAGACCGTAACCAAAAAAACAGTAATGTAATATGGTATCCATTTTCTTTAGCCTTAAAAACAAAATTTCGATAGCTTTTTGTCGCTAAAGTAGTTTCAAAAGCAAAATCATGACCCATAGAAATTAATTTGTTAATCCTTTCAAGCATAAGTCTGCCTGCCTGAATTGCTGATGATTCTGGATGAAACGGTGAAAGTCCTTTTGCAATTTCATCAGCGTTTACAAATTCATCACAATCCAATAACTCTGGAAGAATCGTATAAGAAGCTGTTGTTTTTCCTGCTCCATTGCAGCCTGATATGATAAATAGTCTTTTCAAATTAATCCATTTTTTAACAAATTTACTTCTTTTGTTTGGTTGAAACTAATTTGGTTCATTTTTTTTTCATTACCCGCAACTCGTAAATAAACGCAACCATATTGTGTTTATTTACACTATATCCATAGTCGCCCATTTTATAACACACTGATATCGTGGGATTTAAAAACACAAAAAACATTTTCAAACACAACAATTACTTCCCTGCTTTATCAGCCATTGCTTGCAAATCATTAATAAAGTCTTGAATTTTATCTTCATCAAACCCCTTTTCTCTTGCAGCTTCTTCGAGTGTTCCCCAAATTGGTTCGCCACAACGCAAACAACGAATTCCTTCATCAGCAAGGTACGCGATAGAATCCGGTAAACTTTCCACTAAATCTTCAATGTTAATTTCTTTTGTAATTTTCATAATAGTAAAACTCTTCCTTTAAGGATGTTAATTGTTCAACAATAAATTAATAATTTTAATCCAAAGACCAAAGTACAATTAAAACAGATTACCTAAAAATTTATTTAAATGAATTAACCCAGATCACCTGCTTTATTATTTTTTTCTCCGAGTCGGATTAGACGATTACGCATAAAAATGTAAAAAAACATAGCAATAGAAGGGATAATAAACATTGTTACAATCCAAAATGTTTTGTTGAAAATCCGTTGTTTTACTATGTCACTTAAAATGACAATCCAGCTTGAGAAGAAGAATGTAATTCCAGCAGACAGAAAGAAATGTGCACTATCCATTTCATAAATTTGTGCAAAACTTCCTAAAAATATAAACACTATATGTCCAACAACTAGTAAAGAAACTATCTTGTTATTTAATTTATAATCAGAGTTTTTCATAATATATGGTTTAGAATTATTCTATTTCCCAATCGTAGCCATCTTTTTTATCTTTCACAATTATTCCTGTTTCTTTTAGCTTATCGCGAATTAAATCAGAAGTCGCCCAATCTTTATTGTTTTTACTATCCAAACGTAAGTCCAATAATAAATCAACAACAGATTTAAGTCGTTCACCTGAGGTTTCTCCTGCAGATTCTTCTTCCGGAACTAATCCCAAAATTTCAATTGCAAAGTCCTGAAAGATTTGCTTCAACGCTACTTTATCATTTTCATCAATGCTTTCACTGCCGGTTTCAATGTTTCCGATGAGTTTTACAGTATCAAATAAATGTGAAATCAATATCGGTGTATTTAAATCATCATTCAGTGCATCCATACATTTTTTACGAATATCCTCAACAGAAATACTGCTTTGATCGGAAGCATGAAGTTTATCAACCTGC
This sequence comes from Bacteroidota bacterium, assembly GCA_034658655.1. Classification (GTDB taxonomy): domain Bacteria; phylum Bacteroidota; class Bacteroidia; order Bacteroidales; family ML635J-15; genus JAQIBY01. The sequence continues at coordinate 10,945 of JAYEFQ010000103.1, read as the reverse complement.
TGATAAGCACGCATTAAACGTTTAAATCCTTTTTCAGCAGCCTGCAATGCTTCATTTGAAAAATCAAGCGTTCCGCGATAATGTGCCTGCAAAATAAAAAAGCGTACCGCCATCGGATGATAAGCTTGCTCCAGTACTTTATGTGTTCCGGCAAATAATTCATCGAGGGTAATGAAATTTCCCAATGATTTCCCCATTTTTTGTCCGCTAATTGTAATTAAATTATTGTGCATCCAATATTTAACCGCCTCTTTTCCCTGAGCAGCAGTTGATTGCGCAATTTCGCACTCATGATGCGGAAACAATAAATCCATTCCGCCACCATGAATATCAAAAGTTTCACCAAGATACTTAGTGCTCATCACGGAGCATTCCATATGCCATCCCGGAAAGCCTTCGCTCCAAGGAGAGTTCCATCGCATAATATGACTCGGAGCAGCTTTTTTCCATAAAGCAAAATCCGCACTATTACGTTTTTCACTTTGTCCGTCGAGGGCACGAGTAGTGCTCAACAAATCGTCGAGTTTTCGACCGCTTAATTTTCCATAATCATAATCCTTTGCATATTTTTTCACATCGAAATACACTGATCCATCAGACTCATAAGCATATCCGCTATCTAAAATTTGTTGCACCATTTCAATTTGCTCAATAATATGAGCTGATGCTTGCGGCTCAATATCAGGACGCAAAATATTCAATTGGTCCATATTTTTATGATAGCGTCTCATGTAATAGAAAACAACTTCCATCGGCTCTATTTTCTCGAGACGTGCTTTTTTTGCAATCTTATCTTCTCCATCATCGGCATCATTTTCTAAATGCCCAACATCCGTAATATTTCGCACATACCTTACTTTGTATTCTGAGAATTTCAAAAAGCGATACAACACATCAAAGGTAATACCAGGTCGTGCATGTCCTAAGTGCGCATCACCATATACAGTTGGTCCACAAACATATAGTCCAACAAAAGGTGGATTTATCGGTTGGAAATCTTCTTTCTTACGAGATAATGTGTTGTAAATTTTCAGACTCATAAATCAAAATTTAATAATTTAATAATTCAATATTTGAATAAAATTCGCTTAAAACAATTAATTTTACAGCTTAATTGATTGACAAATTTAATACTTAAGCGCAAGTTATGACGAATTTTATTAAACTTTTTTGGGGAATTGTTATTGGCTCTTTGATTTTCATGTCCTGTCAAAATACAAACACAGAGAAAATCACGGCAAACGATACACAGCCACCAAAATATATTTTTCTATTTATTGGTGATGGGATGGGAATTTCTCATGTGAAACTCACAGAAGCCTATTTGCATAGTTTATCAAAAGACAATCCTGGATTTAGCGCCTTGAGTTTTGATACTCTACCAGTTGCCGGATTATCAACAACCCACGCAAATAACCGTCTAATTACAGGTTCAGCAGCTGCAGGTACAGCATTAGCAACAGGACACAAAACTAATATAGGAAGAATTTCAAAATCTCCGGATGGAATCGAGAATTATAAAAGCATTGCATACCGATTTCAAGAAAAAGGGTTTAAAATAGGAATTGTAACTTCTGTCAGTATAAATCATGCAACTCCGGCTGTATTTTATGCAAATCAGGACAGTCGGAAATATTATTACAGCATTGGTTTGGATTTAATTGACAGCGAATTCGACTTTTTCGGCGGTGGCGGTTTTCATAAAGCGGATAGCCTGACCGACCAAAATCTTTATACGCTAGCAGAAAACGCTGGATATAATGTTATTAGAGAAACAACAAATCTGGATACACTAAAAGTTGAGGGGAAACTTATGTTAGTTAATCCAATTTTAGGTACGGATTCTGAAATGCCTTATGCTATTGACAGAAAATATGAGAGAGGATATTCACTTGCTGATATTACAAAAGTAGGAATTCAGCAATTAATGAATGACGATGGCTTTTTTATGATGGTTGAAGGCGGGAAAATTGATTGGGCAAGTCATGAAAACGATGCAGCCACCATTGTTCATGAGATGATAGATTTTGATTTGGCGGTTCAGCAAGCCCTTAATTTTTATCTTGAGCATCCTGATGAATGTTTGATTATTGTAACATCGGATCATGAAACCGGAGGATTGAGCCTTGGAAATGCTGCCGGCGGATATGATACTGATTTTGCCCTGCTAAAAAAGCAACAGATGTCTTATTATCGCAGCAGAAAAATCAGCATGGATAAATCGTTTGACAAATCTATGATTGAGGATATTTTTGGAATAAATGATTTAAGTAATTGGGAAACTTCAATGCTTAAACAGGCAAAACATCCTCAGGATAATCCCGATTATCACATGGATTATGGAGCATATCATCCGTATTTAAAAACCTGCAACAACATTTTGAATTTACGTAGTGGTGTTGGGTTTACAAATTGGGATCATACGGCTGAACCGGTGCCAGTTTTTGCAATTGGGCATAATCAATCGCTATTTTACGGAAATTATGACAATACAGATATCCCAAAAAAAATCATGAAAATCTGCAATATGGATTAACAAACAGTAATTTATCTCCAAAAATAAGACTCTGTTAAGGGGATTTCTAAAATGAATTTGGAATGAAAAATAATAGTTTCAAAATTTCCGTACTATTTTGAAACACAATTAGTATTACATAAAATTCTATATCAAACGTTCAAAATACTCAACATACTCATCCAAATTAATTTCCGGATTGGATTGCATGATTTCATAGCATCGCATTAAATGTACGTTGGCAAAGCGCTCTGATTCAACGGTTTCGGGAAAAAACAATGTATGATGTCTGGCTTTATGAAGTTTTAAGAGTTCACGATTTAAATTCACAGTTGTTTGCGAAAAGAAAAAGTCAGAAAATTTCTCCCAAATATATTGTGTGGCAAAAGTATTCGGATGCAACATATCCTCAGCGTAATACCGGTAATCACGCAAATCGTCTGTCATTATTTCATAAGCAGGGAAATAATGCACAGCAGAATGAATTTGTTCCAAGGCTTCTGCAGCAAGTATTAGTCGTGCTTTGCTGCGTTGATTTTCAATAAACCCGTCTTTTAAATGTCGAACCGGAGAAACAGTAAAAACAATTTTTAATTTTGGGTTTATGCTTAATAGTCCTTCAATTAGATTGTTGTAAGATTCAACAATTTCGTTTATCGACAATTGGCTTCTGACAAAGTGATTGGCGGGTAATTTATGACAGTTCGCCACAATAGAATTATCTGATTTGAGTTGATAAATTCGAGATGTCCCCCAGGTAATAAACAAAACATCAAGCGTTTCGAGATTCACTGAATTAAATGAGATTTTCATGTTACCAAGCGCCTTTTCCTTGTCGGGATGCGAAAACTTGCTGTGAAAATCAAAATGTGAATACACACCTTGATGCTGAAATAATTCTGATTCATTAGGATGCACTTGATTTAAAAGCGCTAAAAGATGTTTCTCTATTGATGCCGGATTGTACAATACTCCAAACGGATTTACCAAGCTGTTAAACCGATGCGTTTTTAACATGCCGCCAATATTATCCGTAAAGCAAGAACCCATAAGACAAAGATTTTGCGAATGATAAATGCGTAAATCCGATGATTTTAATTCAATTTCTGTTTTAAATTTCATGATGCTAATTTACGGAATCTCATGAAACTGTTACTCATTAAAGATTTTTTTTCGACAGCTTGTTTTTCCGCACAAATTAGTAATTTTGAAAAAAAGAAATCATGCAGTTTAAAGATATTGTCGGACAAGAACCAATCAAAGCACGTTTAATCCAAACGGTAAACGACGAGCGGATTAATCATGCACAAATGTTTTACGGACCTCCGGGAAGCGGAAAACTACCACTTGCCATTGCTTATGCCCAATATATCAACTGTCAGAATCGCAGTAAAACCGACAGTTGCGGGACCTGTCCATCATGCAAAAAATATCAAAAATTAATTCATCCAGATTTACATTTTGTTTTTCCTGTTTTCAAAGATAAGAACAACAAACCGATAAGTGATCACTTTATTCAAAAATGGCGCGAAATCAATCTAGAAACACCATATTTTACTTTCAATCAATGGCTTGATAAAATTGCGAGTGAAAATAAACAAGCCAGCATTTATCGCGATGAGGCACAAGAAATCATCCGAAAATTATCTTTAAAAACCTATGAGTCTGAGTTTAAAGTCATGATTATCTGGCTACCGGAAAAAATGAATATTACTGCGGCAAATAAGTTGCTAAAAATGATTGAAGAACCGCCACCGAAAACCGTATTTATTCTGATCTCTGAAAATCGAGGAACCGTGTTGCCAACCATCATGTCAAGAACTTCACCAGTTCGTGTTCCGCCCATTGCCGAGGAAGACATGAGCAAATATCTTGTTGACACCTTTAGTGCTGAACCTGGTGACGCACTTGTTATCAGTCGTTTAAGCCGTGGAAATCTGGCAGAAGCCAGAAATCATTTTAATATGAGCCGAACTCGAAGTGAAAACTTAGAGATTCTTAATAATTGGATGATTGCATTGGTTAAAAAAGATGTTCGTGCCTGCTTAAAATGGACAGATGAAATGTCAACCAAAGGTAGGGAACGACAAAAATCATTTTTAACATTTTCTTTACATTTTTTCCGTGAATTATTGATGTATCGTACCAAAAAACCACAATTAAATTATTTACTTGAATCAGAAAAAGCATTTATTGAGAAAGTTGCAAAAGCAATTAATCTAAAATACATTCAACAGATTAACGATGAAATCGAGTCTGCGTATTTTCATATTGAGCGAAATGGAATGGGAAAAATCATCCTTTTAGATTTGAGTTTCAAACTCATTCGGTTGATACAAAAATAAGTATTAACTTTACATCCTAATTTGCAAAGCCTAAAACGAATATCAAATGACGAAAAGTAGAGAATTAGAACGAGGTTGCAGGGTTTGCGAGATTGATGAAAGTACCAGTGAATTCAATATACCACAAGGTTGTTTTAAACTTGATGTTTACGATTGGTTAAAAGATATCCCGCAACCACCCCGAACATTTCACATTGTGGAAGTTCGATTTAAAAATACCCGCAAAGGGTTTTATGAAAATGTAAATGAATTACCACTGCACGTAGGTGATATTGTGGCCGTTGAATCTTCACCAGGGCACGATATCGGGATTGTTTCATTAACTGGCGAACTGGTAAAAAATCAACTCAGCAAAAACGCAGAATCTCTCAAAGGAGAATTTAAAAAAGTTTATCGTAAAGCAAAGCAATCTGATATCCAGAAATGGAAATCTGCAGTAGAGCTTGAATTATCAACCATGCTTCGTACGCGTGAAATGATTCGAAACCTTAGCTTAAATATGAAGCTCGGTGATGTGGAATTTCAGGGCGATAAAACAAAAGCAATCTTTTATTATATCGCAGATGAGCGCGTAGATTTTCGCCAATTAATTAAAATCATGGCCGAAGAATTCCGTATTCGTGTGGAAATGAAACAAATTGGGGCCAGACAAGAAGCCGGAAGATTAGGAGGCATCGGGCCGTGTGGCAGAGAACTTTGTTGCACAACCTGGTTGGCAAATTTTCGTTCCACAACCACGCATGCAGCACGAACTCAGGAATTAACTCCAAATCCGCAGAAGCTTGCGGGACAATGCGGGAAACTGAAATGCTGTATTAATTATGAATTACCGACTTATGTACATGAACGCAAAAAGTTTCCGGCACAAAACGCTGATTTAGAGACAAAACAAGGGAAAGCCCGTCATGTAAAAAATGACATTCTAAAACACATCATGTATTATGAGCTCCGAGGGGAACATACATCAATAATGACTGCTGTTCCAATTGAGCGTGTTAAAGAAGTTATGAGCCTGAATAAAAAGGGTGAAATTCCAGAAAAATTACTGCGTGATGAAGATATCGCTGTCATAAACAAAAAAGAGGAATACGCCAGTGATTTGAATGAGGACAGCTTAACCCGTTTCGAAGGGAAAAACAAGAAAAAACGAAAATCACGGAATAAAAAACGAAGGAATAAAAATCCTAAGCATCAGGGCAAACAAAATAACTAGCGAAAAAATGAAAACAACAAGACGTAAAATTGCCCAATTGACAGTTTTTTTGATTGGGATATTCATAATTGTTAGCTGCGGACAAAATACAGTTTATAAAAAATATAAAGAAATCACCAGCGGTATTTGGGAACAATCATTTCAACCAAGTTTCGAGTTTGAAATTGAAGACAGCTCACAACTCACACAAATTAATGTAATGGTTCGTAATGCCAGTTTGTATCCCTATAGAAACCTATGGTTATTTATCCACCAAACCAGTCCGGATGGCACAGTTAAAACAGACACTTTAGAGTGCATACTTGCTGACAAAAACGGCAAATGGCTGGGCGATGGCATGGGAGATTTGTGGGATAATGAAATCCCATGGCGATTTAATTACCAATTCCCTGAGACCGGAACCTACCACTATGAGGTAGAACATGGCATGCGTAACGACATTGTCCCCGGCATTATGGATATCGGATTAAGTATTAAAATTCAGGAATAATATTTTTTTACCGTGGCAAAGAAAAAACTAAAACGATTCAAAGAAAACGAAGCATTTCCACATGTTATTGAACCAAAATTTATTGATTTAAAACAAAATAACTTTCAACTGAAAGGTTTGTGGAGTTCGGATTTTTTCGAAAATAACAACCCGATTATTTTGGAACTGGGCTGTGGAAAAGGTGAATATACGGTTGGTTTGGCTCAAGAGAACAAGAGTAAAAATTACATCGGAGTTGACATTAAAGGGGCACGTTTATGGCGCGGTGCAAAAACCGCTTTTGAAGCGAAGATGAAACATGTTGCGTTCCTCAGAACACGGGTTGATTTTATTGATTTTTGTTTTGGTGAAAACGAAGTTTCCGAAATATGGTGTACTTTCTCAGATCCCTATCTCGGACATAGAAAAAACATTAAAAAGCGATTAACATCTTCAAGCTTTCTTTCAAAATATCAACAGATAATAAAAGATAAAGGCTTAGTTCATTTAAAAACTGATGACCCCGTACTTTACGCCTATACACAAGATGTCATCAAACATAACGATTTAAAATTAATTCATGATATTTCAGATATTTATAAAAAAGATTATTCTAAGATTGTCCCACCAATAAAAACATTTTATGAAAAAATGTGGCTTGAAGAAAATCGGACAATTCGATACCTTTGCTTTGAATTGCCAAAATATCAACAAATAACAGAACCACCTATCAATGAAGCACGAGAAGGTTTCACAAATTGATTTTTTTGAAAGAGTTTATGATGTCGTTAGAGAAATTCCCTGTGGAAAAGTTACAACATATGGGCTAATCGCAAGGCATCTTGGTTCTCCACAAGCATCTCGCATGGTTGGTTGGGCAATGAATAAATCCCATCATCAAGAGAATTATGTACCAGCGCATCGGGTGGTAAATCGAAACGGAATGTTAAGCGGGAAACATCATTTCAACGGTGAGCATGTTATGGAGAATTTGTTAATGAGCGAAGGAATTCAAGTTGAAAATGATTGTGTTATTGATTTTAATAAGCATATATGGAATCCGAAGGATTTTTTTACAGAATAAGATTAGGAGGCCGTCTTAAAAATTATTTTTTAACTTATCCACTGCTAATCGTCTTTTATTTCCTCATAATCAACATATTCTGCATCATTAAAATCGCGCTGACTTTTTGATTTTCTGGGAGTTTCTATAGTAACATCGCCTTCTTTTTTCCCACGTTGTCGATTTTCACGCTCACGTTCTTCTGCTGTATTCTGCATTTTGCGAGAAATTTTCCGGAATTTGTACGGCAACACCACGCGCAACAATAAGTACATGATGAAAATAAATATAATAAACAAAAGCAATAATCGTAATAACATCTTTTCGTTGTTTATAATACAAATTTACAAAAAATTCAATATCCCAACGTGTGATTTCATTAAAATTCAATGAAAATCATTATTTCTATTCAACACAAAGTGCTTTTAAATCCTCAACCTCCCGATAAAACACATTCAAATCAACATCACCATCAACCCCATCAAGTTTACCATATTTAGTATATTGCCAAAACAACCAATTATCTCCTGGTGCATTAAAATGTTCCGCATGACCATATCTTGCAAGCCAAAGCGGATACTCATCAAAACGAGCATCATCTTTAAAATGTGCGTCGTAATATTTGTAATAGGTATAAATTATCGGTTTCGCCCCATAATGCGCCTCAACCATTTGTAACCATTTGAGCAACCCGGTTTTTAAGCTATTTAATGATTGGATATTTGAGTAATCTTCAATATCCAAAATAGGTGGTAAATCTCCGTGTTGCAAATCTACATTTTGAATAAAATTTTCGGCTTGCTCTATGCTGTTTTCATTCGGACGATAATAATGATATGCTCCGCGAATCATCGATTTTTCAGTTGCACTGCGCCAATTATAAGTAAAAAACTTATCGCGCAAATCGACACCTGCGGTTGCTCGGATAAAAACAAAATCTAAATCATGAATTAATTTCAACTTATCCCAAACGACAACATGCTGATATTGCGACACATCCAAGCCGAATACAACATATTCGCTCAAATCTTTCTTGCTATCCGACAAACTAATTGTCGGGATATCACGATTTGTAAATACATTACGAATCCAAATCCGAATGGAAGGAGTCGCGATAATTACAAAAACAAACAAAACAATAACAATCAGCAGAATATACAATTGCCGATTTTTAATTTGTTTTTTATTTTTACGCCTTTTTATCATTACACCAACGCATTTTTTAACAAATATTCAGCAATCTGAACCGCATTGGTTGCAGCTCCTTTCCGTAAATTATCAGCAACAATCCAAAGATTAACTGCTTTAGGCTCCGATTCATCGGCACGAATTCGTCCAACAAAAGTCTCATCGCGCTCCTCAGCAAGAATAGGCATAGGATATCGATTTTCTGACACATCATCCTGAACAATCATTCCTGAAACATTAGATAAAATGCTTCTTACTTTATCCACGTCGGGCAATTGTTTAAATTCAATATTCACAGCCTCTGAATGTCCACCTTTTACAGGCACTCTGACAACCGTACTTGTCAATCGTAAAGCGGGAATTCCGAGAATTTTTCGACTTTCATTAACCAACTTCATTTCTTCAGACGTGTAACCATTTTCCAAAAAATCGCCCCCATGCGGCAAACAATTCAAATCAATTTGATGCGGATACGCCAATCGGGAAATTTCCCCTTTTCGTTCTGCATCTAACTGAGCAATTCCATTCATTCCACTCCCAGTGACAGATTGATACGTTGATACAACAACCCGTTCCAATTCATATTTTTGGTGCAATGGCCACAAAACATGCACTAATTGAATAGTACTGCAATTCGGATTTGCAATAATTTTGTCATTTTTTTTCAAAATACTCGCATTCACTTCAGGAACAATTAGCGGTATTTCATCGTGCATACGCCAAGCAGATGAATTATCAATAACAGTGCAGCCGCTAGCAGCAAATTTTGGTGCCCAAGTTTTTGAAACCGTACTACCGGCAGAAAACATTACAATTTCAGGAGCTTTTTCTAGTACCTCGGAAATACTGAGGATTGTAAGCATATTTCCTTTATAGCGAACTTGCTTTCCAATCGATCGTTCTGAAGCAGCGAGTAAAACTTCATCTGCTTTAAAATCTCGTTCTTGTAGGAGTTGCAACATTTTCTGTCCAACTAATCCACTTGCTCCTATGATGGCTATTTTCATATACTCACTTTTTTAATCCAAAATCAAAGATTAAAAATACAGTTTTTTTTCTATCTCACGACTATTTAAATCAAAACTTAAATTGATTAAATTCGCTTGTTTAAAAAAATATATATATTTTAAGGAAATTCTCTGTACTTTTCTTAATTTTCGGGAATATTAAACAGACTAATACAAATACCATGAAATATTTACTATTTATTCTGATTGCGAACCTATCACTCCCTTTAATGGGACAATTTAGCGATGATTTTTCTGACGGTAATTTCACTGACAATCCTGCATGGGGCGGCGAAACCGATAAATTTACCGTGAGTACAAGTAATGAATTACAACTTTTTGATGACTCTGAAAGTGGTGATGCGTATCTTTCAACCCAATCTGAAGCAATTGAAAATGCAAGCTGGGAGTTTCTAGTGAAATTTGATTTTAATCCTTCATCAGCAAATTATACGGACGTTTTTTTATGTTCAAACACCTCAGATTTATCAGGTAATGTTGATGGATATTTTGTGCGACTTGGTAATACTGATGATGAAGTAAGTCTTTATTTACAAAGCGGCACAACAAAAACTAAAATTATTGATGGAATTGATGATCGGCTTGATAATGAGCCAATTAGTGTGCGAGTGAAAGTAACACGCAATAATATCGGAAACTGGACATTATTTTCTGACACCTTAGGCGGAACAAACTATATGACAGAGGGAACTGTTTTTGATGATACTCATATCAGTAGTTTTTATTTCGGTGTCAAAAGCATTTTTTCATCAACACGTTGGGATAAAATGTTTTTTGACGATTTTATTGTCACCGGAGATCCATTTATTGACGTAATTTCACCGGAATTTAATGGGTATGTTATTTTGAATGATACAGCAATACAAATAAATTTCTCTGAACCTATGGATGCTACAAGCAGCTTAGATCCGATGAATTACCAAATTAGTGGAGGAGTTGGAAATCCAGATGCATTGACATTTATTGCAGGAAGTCCTGATAAAATTGTAATAAGCATTAATGAAGCATTTTATCCCAATCAAGAATACACTGTACTTTATCAAAATTTAAAAGATTTGGCTGGCAATCCAATTGAATCAGGAAGTTTTTCATTTGCAATTGTTATTATTGATCCCGAAGATATC
>JAYEFQ010000102.1:0-2652 GCA_034658655.1 Bacteroidota bacterium | reverse complement strand
AAATGGTAAAAAAGTCACAACATTAATTGGTGGTAGAAGTCAAGCAAATTTACTGCGAATTGATGCTTATGAACAATATGGAGAGGTTTATACAAGTACTGAAGACAGCAGCCACGGTGAAACTGGATTTGTAACAGATCATTCTGTAATGCAAAATTTGCAAGCCTTTGATGCTGTGTTTACCTGCGGTCCTGAAGCTATGATGAAGGCTGTTGGAAAAATGGCGCAAGCACAAAATGTGCATTGTGAGGTGTCACTTGAAAATACCATGGCATGCGGTATAGGAGCGTGTTTGGTTTGTGTGCAAGATACAATAGAAGGATATAAACGTGCGTGCGTTGATGGTCCTATATTTAATATAAACTATTTGAAATGGTAAATACAGCTATAAATCTCAACGGATTGAAATTGAGAAATCCTGTAATGACTGCTTCTGGAACATTTGGATATGGTCCGGAATTTCAGGATTTTATTGATATTGAGAAACTTGGTGGCTTTGTTGTAAAAGGAACAACTTTGCATCCCCGACAGGGAAATCCGTATCCACGGATGGCTGAAACACCTTCAGGTATGCTGAATTCAGTTGGTTTACAGAATGTAGGTGTGGATAAATTCATTTCCGATATTTATCCAAATATTAAAGCTTATAATTCGCATGCAATTGTAAATGTTTCTGGCTCTTTTGTGGAAGATTATATAGAAACTGCACGTAAAATCAATGCGTTGGAATGTATTCCTGCCATTGAATTAAATATTTCCTGCCCAAATGTAAAAGAAGGAGGAATGGCGTTTGGAACGTCTTGTCCTGCTGCTTCAGAAGTTATTAAGGCAGTACGTAAAGTGTATTCAAAACATTTGATGGTAAAATTGTCTCCTAATGTTACGGATATTTCTGCCATTGCAAAGGTAGCCGAAGCGGAGGGAGCTGATTCTGTTTCCCTGATTAATACATTGCTCGGCATTGCTATTGATGCGAAAACCAGAAAGCCTATTCTTTCAACGATTACCGGTGGACTTTCTGGTCCGGCTGTGAAACCGGTTGCACTTCGTATGGTTTGGCAAGTTGCTCAAGCTGTAAAAATTCCGGTTGTTGGTTTAGGTGGTATTATGACTGCCGAAGATGCAATTGAATTTCTTTTAGCCGGCGCATCTGCGGTACAAATCGGGACTGCAAATTTTATTGATCCGGCAATTACCATGAAAATTGTTGATGGGATTGAGAATTACATGCTTGAGCATGGTTTTGATGATGTAAATCAACTGATTGGCGGAATGATTAGTGAATAGAAAAACTTTACCTTTTATCATATTTATTTATTCGTCAGCCAATTAAGATAATTTTTGGGATGTATTATGTCAAATTTTGCTTCAGGATATGCGTTTTTCCATGCTGATGGTTTCTTTACGGTTTTATTTGAATTCCATTTCATTTCATACGCATGTAATTCTCCATTGTTTTCCTCTATCCAATCAATTTCTTGTTGATCGTATGTTCTCCAAAAATAATTTGAAGTATGTAAGCGTTGATATGATTGGAATTTTACTCTTTCAGAAACAACAAAGTTTTCCCATAACTGTCCCTGATCTTGTCTCACTTCAAGCGAATTGAAATTGCGAATTAATAGATTACGAATGCCATTATCATAGAAATAATATCTACTCATTTTCGTAATTTCTTTGCGAAGATTTCGACTAAAACCTTCCAGTTTAAAGATGACAAATACTTTTGAAAGTAAGTCAAGGTAACGAGCTACCGTATCTTTATGTATTTGTAATTGGCGAGATAATTCATTAAGTGAGATTTCATTACCAATTTGAAAAGCAACTAATCGCAATAAATCTTTTATTTTATCAGAGTTTTTAATTCCCTTAAATTCAAGGATATCTTTAAAAAGATAATCATCTGCTAATTCATACAAATAATCTTCTTTTTCATCTTTTGATTGTAGCTTAAGCAATTCGGGATATGACCCATATATCAGCCTCTCCGGTAATTTGCTTTGAGTTTCTTGTATATTCTCATGCTGCATGAATTCTTGAATAGAAATGGGATAGAGGTGATATGTTTTTTTTCGACCTGTAAGTGGTTCTCCAAATTGTCGAGAGAAATCGAATGAAGATGAACCGGTTGCGATTATTTTTAATTGTGACAAATTATCAACTAAAAATTTCAATTTTTTACCAATTTCTGGAATTTTTTGAGCTTCATCAATAAAAATATGAGTATAGCGTCTAAATACTAGATCGTAATTTGCTTTACTTATTGGCTCAAAAAGTTCTTGTGTGTTTGAATCTTCACCGTTTAAATGAAGTATTTCTCCTTGAATTATTTGGCTTAAATCCTTTAACAGTTCGGTTTTTCCGGTACGGCGAGCTCCTGTTAATAATAAAACTTTGCCAGCCTGGAAATCATTAAAGATTGGCTTTAAAATGTATCGATTAATATAAGGCATAAATACTATTTTGTTGTAAAGACACAAAAAACAATTAACCTATTAGCCAAATTTAGCTAAATTTGGACATTACATTAGCCAAATTTAGCTAAATTTGGCTAATGACATGAGCAAAACAAAGTTTAGAGCAAGTTTGATTTCTAACGAATAAAAATGCTTCAAATGATTATAACTGATGGACGAATACATTATATCTCAT